>JBCDKV010000166.1:0-8839 GCA_038746215.1 Bacteroidota bacterium
ATGATGAATCCGATGTCCTTGATGTCTATGATGGGCAAAATCATGATGAACGACGGTACATCTTTGAGTGATTTACTGACCGAGGAGGAGTACGCAATGGTCAACGAGCATTTCAAGAAAAAAGGCTTGCCGCTGGCGATGTTGGAGCGTATGAAACCCATGTTTCTATCTGCTTTTGCATCTGGGGATATGTCGCCAACGGGTTCTGGCATGGGCGATATGGTATCTTATGAATTGAAATTGACGAAGCAGGCAGAAAAATCAAAAAAACCAATAGAAGGCTTAGAGACCGCAGATTTTCAGATTAGCCTTTTTGATAGCATTCCTTACGATGCACAGGCAAAAATGCTGGTAGACGCCATTCAAGCGGACGATCAAGGAGAAGATCAGATGCAACAAATGATAGACCTTTACAAGAGTCAAAATATCGAAGCGATGCAGTCGATGGCAATAGAAGATGAGAGTGGACTTGGCGACTACGAAGCATTGTTATTGACGCAGCGCAATGAAAACTGGATTCCGAAAATGGAGAAAATCATGGCGGAACAAGTGACCTTTTTTGCCGTGGGTGCAGGGCATTTGGGCGGTGAGAAAGGGGTGATTAAATTACTAGAACAGCAAGGCTATGTTTTGACGCCTATTAAGTAAGAGGCAGAGAGTATCTAGCAAAACAAAAAACAAGACAGTTGAATCAATTACAACAGCAAATCGAAGCACTGATTTTTTCTAGTGAGCAACCTATTCCACTATCAGATATTAAAAAATGCCTGGAAGCAGTTTTTGAAACCAAAATAACGGAAGCAGATTTGCTCGCAGCCATCGCTCAACTCAAACAACGGTATTCGGAAGACCAATTCGCCTTCGAAGTGGTAGAATTGAGCGGTGGCTATCAGTTTTTGACGAAGGGTGCTTATCACGAAACGATAGGGACTTATCTCAGGCAAACTACCAATCGCAAGTTGTCGAGATCAGCATTAGAAACACTAGCGATTGTTGCTTACAAACAGCCTGTTCCTAAGCGAGAACTGGAGAAAATCCGTGGGGTAGCTTGCGATTATGCACTACAAAAACTATTGGAAAAGGAGCTTGTTGTTATAAAAGGACGCAGCGATGCGCCTGGACGTCCACTGCTATATGGCACGAGTGAGCGATTTATGAATTATTTTGGAATCAACGATATTAAGGACTTACCCAAACTAAAGGATTTCAAACAAGTTGATAGTGAAATTGGAGAACGTGCACCCTGATACTTGCGATGTGGACAAATTACCAAAACAGTAAAAACAGTCGAAAATGACGGCACAGCCCTTAGTAAATAGAATCGCCCGCAGTGGTGTCATAACCATTAAGTTGGAAGAATTTTTTCCTACGGAAGAACTGAAATCTTTCGACCTGAAAGACTACCTTTTCATGGAATTAATCTTGAAAGAAAAAGACTTTCGAGCCGCTCTGAAAGAACACGATTGGACACAGTACAAAGGCAAAAATCTGCTGGTCTATTGTAGCACCGATGCGATCATCCCTTTTTGGGCTTATATGCTAGTAGCTGCTCACGCCAATCCACATGTCAAGCAAATTTTTCAAGGCACAGCAGAATCGTTTTACAAAGCGCATTTTGAGCGTGTCATTGCTGATATGGATGTAAGTACTTACGAGAGTCAACGGGTCATCATCAAAGGTTGTAGCGATCACCCTGTGCCTGCTTCCGCTTACTTAACTTTGACCAACAAACTGCGACCTCACGTGAAAAGTCTGATGTATGGAGAAGCTTGTTCCACTGTCCCAATCTTTAAGAAACCTAGGAAATAGAGATTATCACCCAAAGTAGCAACTATGAAAATTATCAATCCGCTATACGATTATGCTTTTAAGTATTTGATGCAGAACAATCGCATCGCCAAGAAAGTGCTGTCTACTTTATTGGAGTGTGAAGTGGAGGAACTGACTGTTGAGCAACAGGAAATTGTAGCAGTTGATGATACCAAAGGCTTAAAGCTATATCGCCTAGATTTCAGTGCGACTATTATCAATGAGTCGGGCGAGAAACAAAAGGTATTGATCGAATTACAAAAATCAAAGCTGCCGACCAATGAGCTGCGTTTCAGAACCTATTTGGGAGAAAATTACCTAAAAAAGGAGACAAAGAAAAAGGAAGATGGTACAGAAGAATTTTTTATCTATCCGATCATTTCTATTTACATTCTTGGCTATAAAGTAACAGATATTCCTTATTTAGCGATCAGTATAGACAATCGAATCACCAACACGGTCACTAAGGAAGAAGTAGCTATAGAAAGCGATTTCATTGAGTTGCTGACCCACAAAACACGCATCATTCAGATTCGGCGACTCTCGGAAGAACGCCGTACGCAGCTCGAAAAATTTCTGACTTTATTTAATCAGGCTTGGACAAGCGATCCTAGGTATATTATTGATTTAAAAGAGGTGCCCGAAGGTTTTGAAGATGTAGCAAAATATTTGCAAGGACCTGTGCAAGACGAAGAATTCAGAAATAGACTGAAAGGGGAAGAAGAATTGGATTTGATTTTTGCCAAACAAGACGCTGATCTTGCTAAGGCTAGACAAGAAGCGGAAAAAGCCAAACAGGAAGCGGAAAAGGCTAAGCAAAAAGCGGAAGAAGCTGAGCAAGAAGCAGAAGAAGCCAAGCAAGAAGTAAAAGAAGCTAAGCAAAATGTAGCTAGTTTACAAGTACAGTTTGCAAAACATCTCTTATCGACTGGGGTCGCTGTGGATCAAGTTGCACAACAAACAGGACTCGAAATAACAGCAGTGGAAGCATTGAAAAATGATGATTTAGTCTAAAATCACTTCATTTGCTTTTGACCAAGGAGGCGAAACAATACATAAAAAGCGCAAAGTGTCTGTTCCTACATTAACAATGTACTGCTCTACACCCGCTGGAATAAGCACAAAATCACCTTGCTGCATCAATTGAACTACTCCTCCGATGTGCGCCTCTCCTTGTCCTTCCAATATAAAATACAATTCGGATTGCTGCTGCAAAATGTGGTTTTCAGAGCGTTGACCAACACCCAATTCAGCGTGTGCCAAACTATAGTTAATATCTACCGCATCATTTTTAGGATGCAATAATTCCTTGATAGTAGTAAAATCTCCTGCGGTGAAAGATTGGATGGCGTCGGTAGATTTTATAATCATTAATTTTGCGTTGAGACAGGATAGAGTGCTGTTTGTAAGAATGGAATGAGTGCAAAAATGACAGCAGGCGTATAGAATTTCATGCGATCAATGACACCCTTAGTCAGTAGACCACCAGACCCCAAGCTAGACTTGGAGTCACTTATTCCAAAAACGATGTCATCGGCATGTCCTAGTTCGTAACCTTCTTCTACTAAAGCGACGATGCGAGGCGGTAAGAAAAAACCAGCCGTTCGTGCTTTTCCAATACGATCTTTTGATTGTACGATGATCCAAGCCATCACTTCCATTTCCCCGTTTTCATGCTTGATATTGCCTCCTTCTATGCCCACCCAGAAATGAGCATCAGCTCGCGCTTCCTTCGCTGCCACTACCCTATTGTATGCCCCCAAATAAGTCTCTTCATCACCCATCGGTTGATCGCTTACGCCCGAAGGCGTTGGGTAGCTTTCTACCGTGAAACTTTGCTCAGGAAACATGGCTTGGAAGCCTGCTAAAGCCGCATTGACCTTGGTTGGATTTTTGGAGGCCACGATTATTTTTTGCATTTGCTTCGTTGTCGATGTTTTCATGCTAGTAGCACTTCTACCTGAATTAGGCATGCACAAATTTATAACCCACGCCTCTCACAGAACGAAAAAACTGCGGACTTTTAGGATTTTGTTCAAAATATTTGCGGAAAGAAAGAATAAAATTGTCAATCGTTCGCGTAGACGGATAGACATCATAGCCCCATACGGACTGTAAAATTTGCTGGCGCGAAACCACTTCATTCTTACGATCAATCAGCAACTTCAACAACATAGCTTCTTTCTTAGTGAGCATGAACTCCCTGCCATGTACACTAGCAGCCTCATAGGTAGCAAAGTTGACTTTATTATCTCCGAATTCGTATATTTCTGGTGTATTGGTTGGTGATTTACTAGTTCTTCTAATCAGGTTATTAACTCTTAGTAATAGTTCTTCCAAATTGAAAGGCTTGGTCAGATAGTCGTCTGCGCCCTTTTTCAAACCATTGATACGATCTATTGCCGTGTCTTTGGCAGTAAGAAAAATGATCGGTACGTCCATATTTGTCAAACGGACTTGCTCACAAATCTGAAAGCCATCAATTTCTGGCAACATCACATCCAAGATAAGCAAGTCAAAATGTTGCTCCTTGAACTTTTTCAATGCCTCTTTACCATCTTTAGCCTCTTCCACTTCGTACTGCTCCAACTCCAAATTGAGTTTGATACCTTCTCTGATGTTTTCTTCGTCTTCAACTAACAAAATTCTCATAACTACGCAATTTTGAAAGCAATAACGAAATTTATGACAAAGGGTTCATAGAGTGACAAACAAGTTCGCTCATTTGCAAACAGGTGCCTATTTGCATTATTCCCAAGAATCCCATACCTTACAGATAAAGAAACACTTACGATGGTTTTACAAATGGCAAAGCAAAAACGGATAATCACCGCTTTACTCCTCCTATTTCCCTTTTTTATCATTGCACAAATCTGTACAGGGAATCTAGGGGACAATATCTTCACGGCTGGAGATTTTGGCACTGGCACGACCAACAACATACAAGAAGATCCAGATATAGCACCTGGCTACATTTATAGCAGAACGGGACCGCCTTCGGATGGCTACTACGTTATTACCAATAATACGGGTGCTTGGTCTGCCCTGTACGGGACTTGGATGTCTTTACGCGATAATTCGAGCGATCCCAACGGATACATGATGGTCGTCAACGCTAGCTTTTCCGCAGGTGATTTTTATGAACAAGTCGTCGATGGCTTGTGTGAAAATACCTTATATGTATTTTCTGCTGACATCATTAATGTAGTCAGAAAAGGCGTGACGGGACATCATCCGCCCAACGTTTCTTTTTTGCTAAATGATGACGTCAAATACAATACAGGCGATATTGGACAAACAGAACTCTGGAATACCTACGGCTTTACTTTTGAAACTGGTTCGGGAGAAACTTCCGTTAAGTTAACGTTGCGGAACAATGCACCAGGTGGTATAGGAAATGATCTAGCACTAGACAATATTACCTTCCGTCCTTGCGGACCAGAAGCTTTGATTTTGCCAAGGGAGATTGCTAATATTTGTGAAGATGGTGACCCGATTGAATTGGAAGCGACTATTGTCGGAAATCAATATGCCGATCCAGCATATCAATGGCAACGCAGCTTGGATGAAGGCGAAACCTGGGAGAATATTCCAAACGCAACCTCAGCCACTTACCTGCATACAGAGCGGGCTAGCGGATTCTATTACTATCGCTACTTAATATCCAATGATCCCGTCAATATCGAAAATAGCAAGTGTCGAGTCAACTCCAATGTAAAGATCGTGCATGTCGTCCCCAAATTTTACAATATCATAGATACCCTCTGTCAAGGCTTATCTTATGATGTGGGTATTTCAAGTTACCGTCAAACGGGCGTTTACACGGATTCCCTGCTTTCTTCCTTAGGCTGCGATAGTATCGTGACGCTGAATCTAACCATAGTACCAGACCAAAATATTAGGGCACAAGTTGAAGCGACAACTCCTACTTGCTATGGCTATCAAGATGCTCAGATTCGGACGCTGAATGTGCAAAATGCCTATCCACCTTACGGTATTCAGTTACTAGAGCATGCTCCAGACAGTTTTGGACTATTCAAAAATTTGGGCAGTGGCGAATATCAATTCAGCGTGGTAGATTACTTTGGTTGTAGCTATGAAAGTACGATTTCCATAGTCGATCCAACACGTTTTGAAATAGAACTCGGAGCGGACATAAGGATTGATTTAGGAGAAGGTATCCAACTAGATTTGAATACCAACTACGAGATAGCCAACATGGTTTGGTCGCCAAAAGATGCGTTAACTTGTCCCACCAATTGCCTAAATGAAGAATGGTTTCCGAGAAGTACTAATCGCTACGTTTTGAACGCTACCTCTGTGGAAGGTTGTATGGCAAGTGATTCAATTCAGGTGAAAGTAGTGCCAGCTCGAAAAGTGTATTTTCCCAATGTTTTTGCGCCCAATGGTAGTAAAGACAATACCCGTTTTACGGTCTACGGAGCAGTGCCAAATGTGCAGCGAATCGTACAACTAAAGATTTTTGATCGTTGGGGAAATTTGCTGTACGAGCAACGCGATTTTCCACCCAATGAGCATTCAATAGCTTGGGATGGACGCGTGCAAGGCGAACTGATGAAAACAGGTATCTACGCTTACGTGGCGGAAGTGCAATTTTTTGATGAAGTCGTGCGGACTTATTCTGGTGATGTGTTGCTGCTAGCAGAGGAGTAAGTTTAAAGCATATTTTTGACTATTATGCTGCGCACAGGTGTAAGAACTCCATCGAGGGTATGATGATAAGCAAGCTTAAGAGCTTGTTTGGAGTAGGATTGAACTGTAAATCAAAAGTTTACGGTTCTGACGAAGCAAATAATAGCGACTTTATCGGGATAAACGAGCTATTATTTTCAAAGTCAGGTTCGGAAAATATTGGTTTACAGAAAGATAATGCTCCAAACATGCTCTAAATTCGCTCGCAACTACGACTCACATCTCTGATCCTAATTGAGTACTTAAGCTCAAATAGTATATTGGTCTAGTAAATAACTGATTACCAAATTAGGCGTATACGAAGCCTTGAGTAATGCTCAAAATAAGTCCGAGAAAGTTCCTGAAATCGCGCAACAAGTATGCTCAAGAGGTTTTGTACAGTATTAATCACCAATTCATCAAATCACCCTGTTTCTGACATGGCTATCCACTGCATTTCACACAACAGATTGTTCCTTATCCGTGCTATCTGATGCTATGTCAGCTTGATCTTCCGATACTTCTTCTGTTTGATTTTCTTCCTCTTTTTGGTTAAAAAAGCTGCGTTGGAAAAGAATAATGTTCAGAACACCTAAGGTGATAGAAGAGTCTGCAATATTAAAAACGGGTCTAAAAAATTCAAAGCGATTACCTCCCACTATGGGCAACCACTCTGGGTAAGTAGCATTTGTAATAATAGGAAAGTACAGCATATCCACCACGCTACCCATTAGGAAAGGGGCGTAACCTTCAAAGTTAAGCTGAGCTAGGTCGTGATAAGGCATCCAACGCTGTAGATCTGAACTAAAAGCCAGCCCTCGATCGAATAAAAGTCCGTAGAAAGCACTATCTAGTATATTACCCATTGCACCTGCTAAAATAAGGGCAAAACTGACCAATAAGCCTTTGCTGGCTTTTGTTTTCACTAATAGGCTTAAATAGTAGATAAGTACCCCAACCGCAATGATACGAAAGAGACTCAAAATCAATTTACCACTTTGACCACCCAATTCAATGCCAAAAGCCATACCAGGATTTTCCACAAAATGGATTCTAGCCCAATCCATGCCCATAAGATTGAAGGAGTCACCGTAATCCATATTAGTTTTAACCCAAATCTTCAATGCCTGATCCAAAAGCAATACTAAGAATACGACGAATATAACTAAAGTCGAGCGTTTCAATGGTGACGTAATTTTTGTGGCAAAAAGTGACCTTCTCTACCAATTTTCAATGTTCATTCTGCTTAGAGCTTGTTTGGAATTTTTACAAACTGATAATCAGCAGGTTGCGGTTCTGACAAAGTAAAAAATTAGTTGCATATCTAGATACGGAATTCATTTTTCATGCAGTCAGGTTCGTAAAATGTTGGTTATCAGGCAGGAAAAATCCAAATAAGCTCCTATCAGCAACACATTAGTACGATCTAATGTTTAAGAGCTTGTTTGGAGTTTAGGAATTGGTCTGCCTTTATCATAAGATGCAGATAAGCCAAAATAAGTTGTAAAGGTAGATAGAATTCGTAAAACGCAAAGCAATCCTACGCTTAGTAACTATAAAACTAAGCTTTACAGATCCACTTGGCGGAAGTATCAAAAAAAGTATTTCAAATACACAACGGAAAAGCTGCTTGAAAAGCATAAATTTTTTCCTCATAATTCATTTTGCAACAGTGCGTATCAATGCCATTGGTGATGACGAGATAATCTGCTTTCAGCTCAAAATTATAGGTAGCCGCTTGGCGAAAGGTCGCATCGGTTAGCTTGATGCTTGGTGCTTTGCATTCGATTAGTATAAAGGGTTGAAAATCTGTGTTATAGATTAATAAATCAAAGCGTTTTTGACGTTTATTGACCATCAGTTCCTTTTCTACTGCAATGCGCGTTTTAGGGTATTGTAGCTGTTGCATTAGATAGATCAGTAGTAGCTGACGCACCAATTCCTCTGGTGTTTTGACCAAATATTTTTTGCGAATTGGATCAAAAAGTAACGATTTGCCGTCGCGTACTCGATACTTCAACTTTGTCTGAAATTGCAATAAGTCTAAAATGATATTCATATGGGCAATTCTAAAGTTTGACTGCTTTAAATGGTAATTAGTCTTTAGGGGTGTACGAAGTCTCCGTTTTGTTAACATTTGACTTGAAAACAGCCTGAGTCAATGCAAAAAATTCGCGCAGCAAGTATACTCAGTAATTCTCTTCGGACATACCTAATTTAATATTTACAGCAGCTACTGCTTTGGATGCAGTTTCATATAATCTAAGGTCAAATTACAAAGTGTCCGAACACCTAATTTCATACCACTTTCGTCAATAAAAAAGTCGGGTGTGTGGTG
>JBCDKV010000167.1:0-8774 GCA_038746215.1 Bacteroidota bacterium
TATGGCACTATTATGATCCCAGTGGAACAGCAGGGTTTTTCTGCTAATGAAATCCATAATTTGCTGCGTATCATTCAAGAGGAAACGCAAGTTAGCATCACAGCCGTCAATACTGGACTAACGCCTACGGGCATAGATTTAGGTAGTAATAATTTCCGTAAAGTAGAGAAACCAAAAGTATTGCTAGTCGTTGGTGATGGCGTGACTTCTTACGACGCCGGAGAAGCTTGGCATCTGCTCGATCAACGCTATGACATGCGTGTTACGATGGTAGAAACTGATCGTATCGGTAGTATTGATCTGTCTAAGTACAATGTCGTTGTGATGACGGATGGCTATTATGGTGGCGCAATCAATAGTGAAGGCGTGGACAATTTGAAGACATGGAATCGTGATGGTGGAACAATTATCGCTATGAAAAGAGCCGTCCAATGGCTAAATACCAGAAATATGGCGAATGTGCAATTCAAATCAGAGAATACGAAAAAAAGCAGTGAACGCCGTCCGTATGCTTCGGCAAGTAGAGATGGAGGTAGTCGAGTAATTGGTGGAGCAATCTTTGAAGCCATGATAGATACGACCCACCCGCTTTTCTACGGCTATAAAAAGGACAGAATACCCGTATTTAGACGTGGTACACTGTTTTTTCAGCCTACAAAAAACGTGTACGCTTCGCCAGCCGTTTACACGAGCGATCCTTTGCTGAGTGGCTACATCAAAAAGGAACGCTTGGCACAGTTGAAAAATTCGGCGACCATCGTTGTCAATGCCAACGGAAGCGGTAAAGTCATTTGCCTAGCTGATAATCCCAATTTCCGCGCGTTCTGGTACGGAACGAACAAGATTTTTGCCAATGCTATTTTCTTTGGTAATATCATCAGTGGTAGTACAGTGGAACGGTAACTCTGTGGAAAGTCCCTTGCTGAGCATACTTGTTGCTCAATTTTCTTGCATTGGACTAGGCTATTTCAAAGTACAATGTTAACAAAACTGAGACTTCGTACAGCCCTAAAAAAAATCCGATATGTCGTCGACATATCGGATTTTTACAAAACGTATAATAACAAAATAGCTTAGTGGCTAAGCTTCTTATTCTTCTTTCTTTGTTTCCTCCTCGGTAGCTGTTGATTCCTCGATAGTATCAACGGCTTCTGTACTTACATTCTCTACAGTCTCTTCGATTGTAGTTTCAATCTCTTCTACTTCTTCCACCATTTCTTCGGTAGTTGCTGCTACGGATGCGGCAGCAGTGTTGCTACTACCTCTGCGGGTACGACGACGACGCTTCTTGCTATCAGATTCGCCAGCTTTAGGTGCGGAATAAGTCTCGTTGTAGTCTACGAACTCAATCAAAGCCATTTCTGCACCATCGCTTCTTCTGAAACCTAATTTGATGACGCGAGTATAACCTCCAGGACGGTCTCCTACCTTATCTACTACATCTCCGAATAATTCTTTGATAGCTTCCTTATTTTGTAGATAACTAAATACAACACGTCGGTTGTGAACCGTACCGCTTTTAGCTTTCGTTACCAAAGGCTCAATGTACTTTCGTAGTGCTTTAGCTTTGGCTAAGGTTGTTTTGATACGCTTGTGTTCGATTAATGCACAAGCTAAGTTTTTCATCAAGGCTTTCCGATGTCCTGCTTTTCTACCTAAATGGTTGAATTTTTTTCCGTGTCGCATAATTTAGTTATTTTTAAATAAGAGCTTATTTGGAGTATTATCTTCCTGTAAACCAATATTTTACGAACCTGACTTTAGAAATAATCGCTCGTTTATCCCGATAAAGTCGCTATTATTTTCTTTGCCAGAACCGTAAACTACTGATTTACAGTTCAATCCTACTACAAACAAGCTCTTAAGAACTTCGCAGCACTTTTTCAGTTACTGCCTACTAGCTTTTTGAGAAAAGTGAAGCGATTACAAACTGCTTGCAATCGCTTCAATATTGATCTAATGACTATAATTTAGTTGATCAAACTAATCTTCGTCTAAACGATATTTTGATAAATCCATACCGAAGGTCAAACCTTTTTCTTGCAACAACTCTTCTATCTCCACTAAAGATTTCTTACCAAAATTACGGAACTTCAACAATTCATGCGTATCGTACTGCACCATTTCGCCCAAAGAATTGATCTTGGCAGCTTTCAAGCAGTTGTAAGCACGAACAGAAAGATCTAAATCTTCTAAAGAAGTTTTCAACAGCTTACGCATATGCAGAATATGCTCATCTACCACATCATCCTGACGATTGACAGCATCATCGAAGGTGATTTTCTCGTCCGTGATCAACATCAGGTGCTGAATCAGGATACGAGAAGCTTCTCTGATAGCGTCTTCTGGATGAATCGTACCATCTGTTTTGATATTGATGCTTAGTTTTTCGTAGTCAGTACGTTGTCCTACCCTTGTGCTTTCGATGTGGTAAGCTACGTTTTTGATTGGCGTATAGATGGCATCTACTGGTATCACACCAATGGGCGCATCCTTAGGTAAATTTTCATCCGCAGGTACATAACCACGACCTTTGGTGATCGTTAATTCCATTTCAAGGCTCACAAAAGATTCCATCGTACAGATCAATAAATCAGGATTCATGACCTTGAATACATTGGTATGATCTTCTATATCTCCTGCCTTGAACTCCTCCTTACCACTGACCGTCAAATAGATTCGCTCTTCCATCGAGTCCTCATCTCCGTTGATCTGCTTTAGGCGAACTTGTTTGAGGTTCAATATAATATCAACTACATCTTCTACCACTCCTTTTATCGTAGCAAATTCGTGATCTACACCTGCAATACGAATTGCAGATATAGCGAATCCTTCCAAAGAAGATAATAGTACACGGCGAAGGGAGTTACCTACAGTTTGTCCAAAACCTGGCTCTAATGGTCTAAATTCAAAAAGTCCTTCAAAGTCATTTGCCTTCTGAAGAACTATTTTGTCGGGCTTTTGAAAATTAAGTATACTCATATATGTTATGCTGCTTTGATAGGAAGTTTGTGAATGAATATCAGGGATACACCAGAAATTGCTCTAACGAAACATAGAGAAGCCCTGAAAAAGAACTTCTCTACCTTTACATTACTTAGAGTATAATTCTACAATCAACTGTTCGTTGATCTTTTCTGGTATACTATCTCGCTCAGGATATTCTAAGAAAACACCTTGCATTTTGTCGGGGTTGAATTCCAACCAAGTGAACTTGCGTACTTCCGAAGAATTAGCAGCCACGCTTTCCCGTACAAAATCTTTTCCTCTGGATTGTCCTTTTACCTGAACCACATCGCCTGGACGCAACTGATAGGAAGGCACATTTGTGATGACTCCATTCACAACAACATGACGATGAGACACTAACTGACGAGCTGCTCTTCTAGTAGGAGCAAGTCCCAAACGGAAAACAGTATTGTCCAAGCGTGCTTCCAAAAACTGTAGCAGGATTTCACCCGTAACACCACTCTTTCTAGACGCTTTTTCAAACAAATTTCTAAACTGACGCTCCAATACCCCGTAGGTATATTTTGCCTTCTGCTTTTCCATTAGTTGAAGTGCATAATCTGACTTCTGCTTTCTACGGCGAGTGTTGCCGTGCTGCCCAGGAGGATACTTCTTTTTCTCAAAAGCTTTACTGTAGCCGAATATTGCTTCTCCAAACGCTCTCGCTTTCTTAGTCTTTGGTCCTGTGTACCTAGCCATATATTAGAATGAAGATATTTTGTAATTTATTAGTCTAGCGACTTATCTGACTATGGACTTTAGTGATTAGCAGGTAGACTCAATGAGCAAATGCTAACGACTATATTCCAAATTTATACTCTACGTCTTTTGGGCGGACGACATCCGTTATGTGGTACTGGTGTCACGTCCCTAATCTTAGAGATTTTAATACCTGAACTATCCACTGCTCTGATCGCTGCTTCGCGTCCTGATCCTGGTCCTTTGACGAACACCTCTGCCGTTCTCATACCATGATCGTAAGCCACTTTTGCTGCTTCAGTTGCTGCCATCTGCGCAGCGTAAGGCGTATTCTTTTTTGATCCACGAAAACCTGCCTTACCAGCAGAAGACCAAGAAATAACCTGACCAGCTTTGTTCGTCAAGGAAATAATGATGTTATTGAAAGAAGCTTTGATGTAAACCAGACCTTCTGGATCCACCTTAATCTTCAACTTTTTCTGCCTAGTCTGCTTTCTACCCTTAGCCATTGTGTATTAAATGATTGTATTGTTTCTTAATAACTTGGTATTCCTAGCATAGCAATTCCTTTGTTTCTGAACACCAAATGGAAACCATTGTAATGCTGGAATATATTATTTGGTCACTTTTTTCTTATTGGCAACCGTCTTACGCTTACCTTTTCTGGTACGTGCATTAGTTTGCGTACGTTGACCACGCAACGGCAATCCTTTACGATGACGCAACCCACGATAACAAGCAATATCCATCAGTCGCTTGATATTCATTTGCACTTCCGAACGCAATTCCCCCTCTACACGATATTCGTCAGTAATGATGGCAGTGAGTGTACGTACATTATCGTTCGACCAATCTTCTATCTTTACACTCTCATCAATTCCTGCTTTGTCCAATATTTCTTTCGCTCTGGAAGACCCTATACCATATATGTAAGTGAGTCCAACTACACCGCGCTTGTTTCTAGGTAAATCAACCCCTACTATACGAGCCATGCTTAATAATCTTATTTTGATGAACCACTACTGATTGCTACTTGCAACTAGCAGTACTAAATTTACCCCTGACGTTGCTTGAACTTAGGGTTTTTCTTATTGATTACATAGAGTTTTCCTTTGCGTCGAACAATTTTACAATCTGCTGAACGCTTTTTTATAGAAGCTCTAACTTTCATGTCAAGACGTTTTTTTACAAAAAATTGAGTTAATAGTTCCTCACACTTACTTTGAGCGTAACTTCTATTAACTCAGTTTATATTGATAATAATTCGCTAAATGAATTGCGAATGATTATTTATAGCGATAGATAATTCTTCCGCGCGATAGGTCATAAGGGGACATTTCAACTGAAACTTTATCGCCAGGTAGAATACGAATGTAATTCATTCTCATCTTACCCGAAATGGTCGCAGTGATGAGGTGGTCGTTTTCCAATCTTACCCGAAACATCGCGTTGGAAAGCGCCTCTTCAATCGTACCATCTTGCTTAATAAGATTCTTCTTTTTAGCCATATTTTAAAATTGGAGTGCAAAAGTATAAATAAAAAATGACTTTTTGCGATTTATTTTTATAAACATCGGATTTAACAGTGTATTTCTGTAAAAAGTTGACTTTTCTGTGCAAAAATATGTCCAAAAGCAAAGAAAATAGCTGTTCAAACTAGGTTTTTTTGGTGAAAGTGCTTTAACTTCGTCTGTTCATCCCTAGAAATACTTCTAATATATCTCCATCAACTTTCAATTCTTCTAATCAAAACGAAATTAATGGATCAGGATGATCATCCCCTTGCAAATTATGATTTTCAAAAAGGAAGCATGTTATTGGTGGACAAACCGCAAGAGTGGACTTCTTTCGATGTGGTAAATAAATTACGGGCTGCCATTCGGAAAAAATTGGGCATCAAAAAAATAAAAGTAGGTCACGCTGGCACACTCGATCCGATGGCTACGGGACTATTAATTATATGTACAGGAAAGTTCACTAAAAAGCTTTCGGATTATCAAGGCATGACAAAATCCTACACGGGCACCCTGAAATTAGGTGCAACTACCCCTTCTTACGATGCAGAAACTGCCGTGGATGCCAACTTCGAGATCGACCATATCAACGAAGCTTTGCTGGAACAAGCACGACAACAATTTTTGGGCGCGTTGGAACAATTACCCCCCATTTTCTCGGCAATCAAGGTAGATGGACAACCACTTTACAAAAAAGCACGCAAAGGCGAAAAGGTAGAAGTGAAAGCTAGACCCGTACATATCTACGATTTTGAGCTAACAACAATTGAGTTGCCCCATGTTTCTTTTAGTGTAACTTGCAGTAAAGGTACTTATATTCGTTCGCTTGCCTACGATTTTGGCAAGGCTGTCAATAGTGGTGCTTATTTGACGAGTTTGCGGCGGACTAAAATAGGAACGTATTCAGTGGAAGATGCTTGGAATTTGGAGGATTTGGTAGATGCTATTCTTGAAGTTTGAGCTTTCACTCATATCTCAAACAAAATCCGATACAATTCTTCTACCTTTCCTAACTGCACAATTTCAATGGCATAGCGACTACCATCTAAGCCTTTAGTATTGTATTTGGAGATAAAAATCTGCTTGAAACCGAGTTTATCGGCTTCTTGTATCCGCTGTTCGATGCGACTGACCGAACGAATTTCGCCCGAAAGTCCTACTTCTCCTGCAAAACAAATTTGATCGGGAACGGCAACGTCCTCTAAAGAAGAAATCAGCGCAGCGACAATAGCGAGATCAATCGCAGGATCATCTACTTTGATGCCACCTGCGATATTGAGAAAGACATCATTTTGACCAAAAGCAAACCCACAACGTTTTTCCAAAACCGCCAGCAACATACTCAGTCGGCGCAGATCAAAGCCCGTCGCAGAACGCTGTGGTGTTCCGTAGACCGCCGTGCTAACCAATGCTTGGACTTCGATGAGCATAGGGCGCATGCCTTCCATGGTCGCAGCAATGGCACTGCCGCTCAGGTCTTCGTCAGTTTGCGAAAGTAACAATTCGGATGGATTGGATACCTCGCGCAAACCATTGGCTTGCATTTCGTAGATGCCCATTTCATCAGTCGAGCCAAAGCGATTTTTCAGCGTCCGTAAAATGCGGTAGGTATAGTGGCGGTCACCTTCAAATTGTAAGACAGCATCTACAATGTGTTCCAGCAATTTAGGTCCAGCAATAGAACCTTCTTTGGTGATATGTCCAATGATAAAAATAGGAATATTGACTTCTTTGGCGAAACGTTGCAGCTCGCCCGTGCATTCGCGAATTTGGGAAACGCTACCCGAAATGGATTCGATGTGGGGTGAGGCGAGGGTTTGGATGGAGTCAATGACCATCAATTGAGGCATGAGGTTTTGAGCGTGGGTTAAAATTTTACTGGTATTCGTCTCTGTTAAGATGTAGCAATCTTGGCGCAAAGTCCCAATTCTGTCGGCGCGCATTCTGATTTGTTCGCCGCTCTCCTCTCCACTAACGTATAAAACTTTGTAGGGAATAGTCATAGCAATTTGCAGCATCAGCGTAGATTTCCCAATACCTGGCTGACCACCAATCAAAACCAATGAACCTGGCACGATACCACCACCCAAGACGCGATTGAGTTCTTGATTAGGCGTGACTAATCTTTTGACATCTCCCGCTTCTATTTCTGGTAGCGCAACGGGTTTGGGGCTATTTCTCCCGATTTTAGTGCCTTGCCAAACTTTCTTTTTCTCTTCTCTGGTGGTATCGCCTCGACTCACTACTTCCTCTACGCAAGTATTCCAACTACCACAAGCCGTACATTTACCAAAGGCTTTGGGTTCTGTATTGCCGCAAGACGAGCAAGCGAAGACTTTTTTAATTTTTGCCAAGTTTTTATCGTTTGTGCTAGAAGAATTCTCCCGTAGTATTTCCGAAGCTCGACTTTAGCCTTTTGCTATTAGCTGTTGGCTTGTATCATAAGTGTTTACAAGCCAGTAAGATAAATTTACTTGCACGCACACTTTTTCACAGAGCAAAAGCAAACATAATAAATATAAGCTAAACGCTATCGGCTAATAGCCAACTGCTAATGGCTAAAGTCAAGCTAAGAATGTAAATTTATTCCTTCTGTGTTACTAACCTTCGATCAAATAATAAACTCTGGTCAGCCATTTGCTAGGATCAGGTTCTTGACTGGGGTCAGTCACATATTCTTCAATGACGGGTAAACTCATGCTCAAATTATTAGCTTTAATGTAAGCATCAATCGCTTCGTGTGCAACGATTGAGCCTTCATACGCACCATAATAATCGACGACTAATGCCTTACCTGCAGGAATCGTGACACTTTGATATTCGCCACCCAAATCCGTACCTTCATCCACCGGGATTGCTACTGAAGCATCTGTGATTTGCTCCGCTTCGTCCCATTTGTAGGTAAGTGACATGGCAGTTCCCTTCATCTCGATATTTTTGCTGATGACTGCTTGTCCTAATTTAGGCATTTGTTCCTGAATGAAGGCGTCAATTGCTGTCATCGGCACTTCCTTGCGATAAGTGACGAGGTGTTTTGTTGGAAAATCTACCGTTTTTACCTCATATGTCACATCTGGTGCTTGGGCTAGTTCTTCTTCTACGAGTGCTTTTAGATTGGACAGTCCTTTATCGTAATCTTTTTCTAATGAACCAGTCATGAATAGTGCCATGATGTTCACTGGAAAAGGCATAGGACTACTGAATCCCCAATTGACTTGTGTGCCACCTTCCACGGCTTTCAGACTGGTCACCGCTAGGGCTTCTGATTCCCAAGGTTCTATGAAACGCAAATCGACTTCCACTTTTTCATTAGCAACCATATTTTTCACTACTTGTTCTCCCGAGCCTACTTCATCATTACCACGCCACCAATATTTGACCCCCTCTGTACCATCCGTGCCTTCAATACCAGTCTCCATATTAGGATCGAGTTGCATCCAAGGTTGCCAACGGTTCGTTTGTTCAAAAGTACTGATGTATGGATATACTTTTTCTGGTGCTGCATCAATTACAATTGAGCGATCTACTTTCATTTCTTTGGGAGCGATGAAA
>JBCDKV010000168.1:0-8740 GCA_038746215.1 Bacteroidota bacterium
AAGGCAATCATAGATTAGCTGCTCATCATTTTCAGAATGCAGTAGATACCGCTCCAGAAACCGCGATTTATTGGTTTCACTACGCACAATTCTTGATAGAACGGGGACAGACAAAAGCAGCATTCCAATTGTTGGAAGATGCAGAATTATATACGGTCAATATAGATTTAGCCTTGTGCAAGGTGGCTTGTTTGCTGATGGTGCAAAGAAGAGACGAAGCTTTCCAACTGTTCCACGATACGCTAGAAGAAGCAATAGATAGCTATCATTTTCTATTCAGACTGATGCCATCACTTAAAGAAGATGCAGTTATCAAAGCGATTATTTCGTTTCATAGCTTTTGAAGTAAGCGCATAATCAGCCATTAGACTACTGGATATTAGGGTAAAACAAACCACTAAGACACTAAGAAGACTAATATAATTCACTAAAAATCAGGTCATAACAGCTATGTGTTTCTATGTGACCAACTTGTTCGTATGGATGTGTTGAAAATTAAAAATGTCCAGTATTGTAGAGTAACAGTTGAAATAGATTTTAGCAAAGTCCCTGAGATTGCGCAACAAGTCTGCTCACTCAGCATCACTTCACCACCTCCTTACTCCACACCACCCAATCCTCTAAATAATATTCCAAAAGCGTCGGGCGATCTATTTCGTTGGGTGCTAACTCCGTTTCGGGCAATAAATCTTTTTCAAAAGAGAACAGTGCCGCTACGGTCTTTTTATCTAAGAATCGCGTTGGCACATCTAGCCTATAATCCTTTACATCCAGTCGATGATTTGCTGCTACTATAAATCCCCAATCACCAAAAGCAGGTATGTAGGCGTGATAGGGATAGACTTGCTGAAAACCACTGGCTTGCAAGGTATTGTGAATGCACCAAAAGGCAGCATTGGTATGAAAAACACCGCTGGCTTGGGTAGCAAAAACCCCTTGTCGGGACAATCTATTTTGTACCAACTGAAAAAACTGTGTACTGTACAAACGCGCCACCGCTTCGTTGGATGGATCGGGTAAATCTGCTAAGATTAAGTCGTAAAATGCGGGGGTATCGTTCAGAAAATTGAAAGCATCGGTAGCAATCGTTTTCACTTTAGGATGATGCAGGATGTCTTCGTTCAGTTTTACTAGATGCTTGTTTTCTTTCGCCAATCGAAAAACTTCTGCGTCCAAATCAACGATGGTGACTTGTTCCACGGCTGGGTGTTTCAGGACTTCTCGCGCTAGTAAGCCTTCTCCACCGCCCAAAATCAGTACTTGTTTTGGATAGGGCGTCACGTTCAATGGTACTAAGGCAAGTGCTTCGTGATAGCGGTATTCGTCCAGCGATGAAAACTGAATAATGCGATTGATATAAAGGCGCACATCCGCTTTATTTTTGGTCATCACGAGGTGCTGGTAAGGCGTTTGTTTAGAAAAAATGATGCGATGCGTAAACGCCTGATCGTCCCAGCGATCCAGCAGTGGTTTAGTGAAGACAATCAGCGCCACAAATAATAGCATACTTAGACTAGCCGCTAGCTGCATCCTATTGCGAGTAGATTTAGTGAGATAAGCACTGAAAAACCACAAGATGAACAAGCCCAGAGCAATATTGACCATGCCGAAAAACACCGAAGAACGAAAAATTCCCAGAAAGGGCAGCAGTATGAAAGGAAAAAGCAGGGTAGCCAGCAAAGCACCCAAATAATCCAACGACAGCACATTGGCAAGATTGACTTTCAGCGGATAATATTGCTTCATAATACGCGCTAATAGTGGAATTTCCAGCCCCGTCAATGTCCCAATAATGGCAATTAAAGTGATGGTCAGCATTTGATAATCAAAGCGATCTAGGTACTCAAAAAAGTAGTAGAGTATCGGCACACTCAGCCCACCAATCGTACCGAGCGAAAGTTCAACCAGCACAAATTTGCTCAAAATATCCCGCTCGAAGTATTTACTCCAATAGGAACCTAAACCCATTGCTGCCATGTAGACGCCAATGGTAATGGAAAATTGTTTGATGCTATCTCCTAAAAAATACGAAGTCGTGGTGCTGATGAGCAATTCGTAAATGATAGAGCAAAGTCCAGCAATGAAGACCGCAAGTATGGTCGCGCTTTTTTCGGAAAGGAAATGTTTTTGTTTTGTTGTCATCAGGTTTCAAGGACATTTATTTATTACTTACTCCCAGCTTTTCTACTTTTTGTAGCCAGTTCTCCCTAAATGAAGCTTTGGATAATCTGATCGGACCAATGGACGTAATTTTTACGGAGCGAACACCAATAAAATTCATCGTTAGCTTTTTCATCGCGTGGTGGCTGGGCGCACGATTAAACAAGCGGTAGTACCAATCTGGTTGATCCATCGTACAGATCAAGCGAGCCGTTTTTCCAGTAAAATATTTGTCCCACCAGACAGAACCTTCCCTTTTTTTGAACGCAAAACCTGGTAGCAGTACTCGATCTATAAATCCTTTCATTATGGCAGGTACAGACCCCCACCAAACTGGATAGACCCAAACGAGATGATCTGCCCATTTTAGGGTATCTTGTGCCGCGACCAAATCGGGTTCTAGCTCCGTCCGTTTTCTGTAGCCAAATTGAAGGTTGGGATTAAAGGATAGCTCTTTGATAATGAGTGTCCGAACTTCTGCGCCCGAGGACGCTGCGCCTTTTTTATAAGCGTCTGCCAGTGCAAAATTAAAGCTTTCTGGATCGGGATGTCCGACTATAATTGCAATTCGTTTGTTCATTTTTGAATAGTTTTGCGCCGCAAGATAGTAATAGGAACTTAAATAATCAGATTAGAAGCTAGCCGTTAGACGAGTGAACTGTATATTGAGGCTATACCTCTTAATGCAAATAACGGGTAAAATGCTCCATCTTGTGGCAGTACAGCTTTACTAAACTTTTGAAACTTAGTAAAGTGTTTGAGATCGCGCAACAAGTATGCTTAAAGATTTTTTATGGACGGAAACACCGATTTTCAGTTATTTTTCTCAGAAAAAATAACTGAAAATCGGTGTTTCCGTCCGAAGAGAATTACTGAGCATACTTGTTGCTCAATTTATGAATATTACCCTGAACTATATCGGAGTCAAATGCCAGAAAAAATGAGATTTGTACAGTCGTTATTAGCATTCTTAAATATTAGACGTATACGAGGTTCTGAGCAATGCTTGAAATAAATCTGAGGCAGTTCTTTAGATCGCGCAGTATCAATCACAAAAAGCGATCATCAATCAAATCAACAATCATGCACAAAATTTTCATCTTTATCAGTTTAAGTTTATTTCTCCTAATCGCTTGTCAACCAACACCAGCTAGCGAAACGACCCAATCAGCGTCTGAAATTCAAGCCACCATTGATAGTTTACTCGATGACTGGCATCGGGCGGCTGCCGAAGGTAACTACGAAGCTTATTTTGGCGCAATGGACAGCAGTTCTATTTTCATTGGAACGGATGCAACAGAAAACTGGAGCAAGCAAGATTTTTCCGATTTTGCTAAACCTTATTTCGATAAAGGACGCGCTTGGGACTTTACTCCTTTCGACCGCAATATTTATCTATCCGAAGTTCAAAATGTCGTTTGGTTCGATGAACTGCTCCGTACTTGGATGGGAACGTGTATTGGTTCGGGTGTATTCGAGCGAATAGACGGCAATTGGAGCATGAAGCATTATGTCTTGTCCGTCAAAGTTCCGAATGAATCGGTACAGGCAGTGATCGCAGCGAAGCAAGTGCAAGATTCCTTGTTTTTGATAAACGCCTACTGATCTTTAAATCAAAAAGATTGTCGAGCAGCTAGCAACAGTCGGCTTCCGTAGCTAAAGTAATCTTTAGCTTAGGTTACTGTACATTAAGGCAAAACAAACCACTCAGAAAAGGGTGTACCTGTGAAATGATGTAAGTCTTATTATAGAAACATAAATCAATATTTTGACTTAAAAATCCCGTAGGGATGAACTGTAGGTAGCACAAAAAGATAAGAATGCTTGCAAGTCCTGTAGGGACGTACTGTGAAGAGTACACAGTTCGTACCTACGGCACTTAAAATACTACATTTAAGCTATTTTCTACCCATAGTTCGTCCCGATGGGACTGTAAAATTATGCTTATATCATTTGGCAGGTACACCCTCAGAAAATCAAGGTAATTAACTGATAATCAATTTATAATGTCTATGTGTTCCTATGTGACTATGTGTTGAAAATTCAAAATGTCCAGTAGTGTGGCAACGTCTGCTAATTGATAGGATGGGAACAATCAATTCAACATTTTTTCAGTTCAGCAATTCTACAAAGTAATCAAAATTAAAACACATTTTTTTATCCAAAATGGCATCAAACTAATTTTTTAGTTAAAAAATCACCAAACACTTGCCCCAACTAAAAATTTAGTTTACCTTTGAACTAAATTCTTAGTTTATGAAGAAATTAGCGAAGCGAGAAGAAGACATTATGCAGGTGCTTTGGCGACTAGAAGCAGCATTTGTCAAGGAAATTATTGAGGCGTTGCCACTGAACCACAAAGGCGAAAAGCCACACTACAACACCGTTTCCACGCTCATCCGAATCCTGAAAGACAAAGGCTTTGTCGGACACAAAGCAGTTGGTGGCTCACACCAATACTATCCCATTGTCGATCGAGAAGATTACCTCAGCCAAGTGCTGCAAGGCTACTATGGCAACTCGCTGAAAGGTTTAGTTGCGCATTTTGCCAAAGAAGAAAAGATTTCTCCTGAGGAGTTGGAAGAGATTTTGGAGATGATAAAAAATAAAGATTCACAAAAGTAAATACCTAATCTACTCTTCTGGCTTTTTAGTCTTTGCGCAACTAACGGCAAAGACCCATCCAAAAAGTACTCAATTTTCAATGATATGATACCATATATCCTGCACGTCGCTGTGCTACTAGGCTGCTCCTATTTATTGTATAAACTGCTCTTAGGCAAAGAAACCTTCTTTGGTTTGAATCGCTATCTATTGGTCGCTGCTATCGTGTTGTCCTTCAGTTTACCGTATTATGAGATACCCGAAAAGTGGTCTTTTTGGGAAGATGCACCGAGCTTTGTGCAAAATGAAACAGATGAAATACCAGCACTTTCGGAGGCGATAACGATCACCAGCAATGAACCTCAAAACTTAGAGGAAGAACAGGCAATTGTTCCAAGCCATGAAGCATCGAAACACTTTGAGGATGATCCGAAGCAATCAAAGTGGACTTTACATGCCATATCCATTCCACAGGTGCTGTGGATAATCTATGTGCTAGGCGTCCTCATTTTTACGATCCATTTTTTGATTCAAATTGCCACGCTAGCCTACAAAATTATTCGCTTGCCCAGTTTGAAAGATGGTCGCTACCGAATCGTCGAATTAGATCAAGACGAACCGCCTTATTCTTTCTTGAATTGCATTTTCATCAATCCAGAAAAATACGATTGGGAGACCTACAATCAAATTATCGCCCACGAAAAAATTCACATCTAACAACTGCACAGCTTCGATATGATACTAGCAGAGCTAGTGGTCATCTTGCAGTGGTTCAATCCCGTGGCTTGGCAGTACCGCAAAATGATCGAAAGCAATTTAGAATACCTGACCGACCAAAACATGCTCGCGCAAGGTGTCCAACGCGAAGTTTATCAATTGAATTTATTAAAAGTGTCAGTGCCACAATACCCGATTGGACTGGCTATGAATTACAATCAGTCAACATTAAAAAAACGCATTAAAATGATGAATGCAAAGAAATCATCCGTTCGCTCTAGTTGGAAGTATTTAGCCGTACTTCCAGCATTGAGCCTATCCACTATTTTTCTCAATAGCCCGAAAGCACAAGTCGCTGAACAGGAAGTTTCCACCAATATTTCAGTCGAAGCTGTTATTCCAACGGTAGAAATAGCTCCTGCCGTAGCAACCATGGTAGAGGAGCAAGTCGTTCAACAAGTGACTTCCGTGATAGCACAAGAAATCACACTAGAAAGCCAGCCTGATGTAGACGAGCAAATGAATTTGGAGGAAGCGTATCAGCACATCAATATCCAAATGTCCGATCAGGAAACATTCGATGCCTCTTTTGAGATGAAGGGTTTCTGGCAAGCCCAAATAGAGAATAGCCAAGTCTGTGTTCGCTTCGACAATTCCAATTTGCAGAAAGGTAATGTCTGGATGACCACCGCTTGCTTTGATCCAAAAGCCTTTGATCAGCCACTACAAGGCAAAGGTACATTTACGATCAATAGAACAGCGGGCAAAGCGATATTGGTAGGCGAAATGCAAGACGATTACGGACAAGGACGCTACACCTTTGAGGGCAGCAAGGCGTTTGAGCAATATTTGAATAAAAAAGGCATTGAAGACGTGGACGATAAATACCTCTTTCATCTATTCACGGCAGATATTACGCCTGCTTATTTCGATTACTTGAAAAAAGAAGGCTTTACAAATGTTTCAAGAAAACAACTACGCAATCTAGCCATACATCGTTTGGATATGGCATATATGAAGGAAATGCTTCCTGTTTTCAGAAGTAAGGGTTTCACCGATGTTACCGTTAATGAATTGGTTCACCTCAAAATACATAATGTCGATAAAGACTACATCGAAGCGATGGCAAGTATTGGCTTTGACGACCTGAGCTTGGAGATGCTCAAAAAAGGTAAGATTCACAATGTGGACGTGGACTATGTGAAAGAAATACGTGCGATGGGCTACGACAATTTGAGTTTCAAAGACTTTATTGATTTTTCTATTCACAATGTCGATGAAGACTTAGTCGAATCGTTAGCAGATATGGGCTTTAAAGATTTACCTGCCAAAAAGCTCAAATCCGCCAGCATCCACAACGTTTCCGCTCGCTACATCAAGGATTTGAAAGCAGCGGGCTACGACCTAAAAGATATTGATGATCTAATTAAATTCAAGATTCATAATGTAGATGCCGATTTCATCGCTCGCATGAATCAATTGGGCTATCCCGATCTGAGTGCACAAGAAATCACGAGTGCCGCCATCCATAATGTCAATATTGAAGACGTGGAAGCCATGCGTAAGATGGGCTACAAAGATATGACAATCAAGCAAGTCATCAATATGAGCATCCATAATGTGGACGCTGATTACGTAAAAGATTTACGTGATCTAGGCTATCGGGACTTGCCCATCAATAAGGTCGTGAACGCTAAGATACACAACCTTCGCCCGAGCTTTGTGCAGGAACTCAATGAAATGGGTTTCAACAATATTCCTTTGCAAGAGGCGATCAATCTCAAAATTCATAATGTTACCCCTGCCTTTATCAAACGCGCCCAAGATAAAGGAATGAAAGACCTAAGTTTGAGTGAGTATAAGAAGTTGAAGATTCATGGCATCTTGCGGTAAGTGGGATGTACTCTGTTTAGGGGATCAGTGAGCAGCTTTTGTTTACTGATTCCTGACCTGTTCGTCCACCGCCTTCACGATAAAGACAAAATGCTCGCGACAAAGTATTTCGTTGTATGCTGACCAAAGTGGAAGGACCCCTGTCCTTCGTGCTATACACAGCAAAAAACGGACAGGAGTCCTAACCTTTTACTCGTGTACAAACGAGAGGTTGTGACAAGCAGCATACGTTATACATGGTAGAGGTATATTACTCAATACGCACACACTTATTCCCTATATTGCCTCACCTACCTATTTGCACTGCGCAGTTATATAACTTTTGAGTATATCAACTGCAGACCGTTTAATTTTAGCCCAATAAAAACAGAATTATGCACAAGATAAACTGGTGCTGGTTAGCTATTTTGATGTTGATTTTTACAACACCTGCAACCAGCCAAAAGCTACTCAACAAAATCAAAAGAGGAACAGAAAATAGTATCCAAAAACTGGGTGGCGCAACGAAAAAGTCAAAAGTAGCACTCGATTTTGAGAGCCAACCATTTTTACCTTCCCTCGCATTGGAACGACTGATGGATCAAATGCGACTTTCTTTGGATGGTAAGTTCTTCATTACGAATCTGGAAATCTACTTTTTGCCGACGAAAACCGCAAAAGGAGATGAGCCTTCTTATCAGGTATATCGCCCTTCTGATGTGTTGGTTTGGATAGATGTCGTTGACTCCGCAGGCAACACCATTGGTACGCTTGGGTATGAAGTTAATCCATTGATGACACCTAAATCAACCATGCAGCGGGTGACGAACACTGGAGGTTTTGACAACGATATTCAATTGGCAGCAGGAGACTATAACTTAAAACTATTCGTAGGAGGCAAGCATTGTCAGACGATTCCTTTTTCTGTACTCAAAAAGAACAATAGCGATGTTTACGCAGCCATGAAGGAGCTGTATTTCCTGAAAGGTCCGTGGGACAATTATGCCTATCTGAATTGGGTGGAAAATGTGGCACATAGAACCCACGATCTGGTTTTTCAATATTTCCTAACAAGCGAAACGACGAAAGTGCAAGATATGGCGACTGCTGAAGCACAAGAAAACTGTATCGTACAAATCAAACTGAAGAAAGATGGAAGGATTATTGGAGCAAGTCCGCTAACTGCTTCTACTAACACCATATCGAAAGGAGAGCAACCAGCGGTACGTGGTACGTGGCAAAAGCGAGGTGGGTATATTTCTAAATATCCAGCTTTCAAGGGCAGTACTCGTAGTCCATACATCACTTTGGAAGAAGATTTACCCGATGGCACTTATGAAATAGAATTATGGATCAAGCAAGCAACTGGAAAGGAAGAAACAAAGTA
>JBCDKV010000169.1:0-8723 GCA_038746215.1 Bacteroidota bacterium
ATTTTTCTTTCTCCAAAAAAAATAGTGAAACTTTGTGTTTCCGTCCATAAAAAAGGTAAAACTAAAGCGTATATTAGAGGTATAAACAACAAAAATATACGCAGAACAGTTTTACCAAAATCTTTTTTGGAGCCGACTCACTGAGCAATCATTCTAGCATGAAAAAACAACTGAAAACATTACCAGACTGGCTGAAACAACAGCAATACATCAGTTGGCAATTGGAGATTTTGATTGCGAGTGGATTGGTTGTGACGCTTTTTCAATTACCAGATCTCATTGCTCAGTTTTTGATTCGTACCAACGATTTGACCATCATCAGTGGCTCAAAGTTGAGCTTGATTTTTGCTGGTTTGACGGTCAGTAGAACACTTTTGATTGGTTTTTCCGTCAACTTATTGCTGCGTGTCGTCTGGCTTGCTTTTATGGGTATTAATTTCGTATTCCCCAATGATATCAACTACGAAAAGCTAAAATATAGCGACTACTTTAAGCGGAGCTTTGAACGCAGTGCCAACAGCAATTATAGATTGTTGCGCCTAGAACAAATTTGCAGTCTATCTTTTTCTTTGGCGGTGCTGCTTTCCTTCATATTTATCGGTTTGCTCATTTTGATGTCGCTCATTTTCCCACTGCTTTCTTCTGATTTTTTGAACAAATACATCTACTTTCCCTACTTTTTGATTGGTTTCATCTTCATGGTCATCATTGGTGGATTGGATCATATCTTTTTCAAATCGTTCAAAAAGTATCCTCGAATCGTTCGGCTGTACACTCCCATTGCTCGCTTTTTATCCATCATCAGCCTGTCTTTCATCTATCGCAGAGAATGGTTTGTGCTACTATCAAATACCAAACGCTGGCTCATCATTTTGCTGATTACCACCTATTTTTCATTGGCACTTGCAATTGGTGTAGATGACCTCAGCAAGGTGCGAGGAGAAAGTGCTATTTTTCCTAATTTTTTTAAACTGGATCAGCGCAAATACACCAATATATATACCTCCAATCAAATTCAACTAGAAGAACACGACAATTTACGCCCAGCCAACATGCTAGTCAATAGGAGTAGTATTCAGAGTGACATTATTGACAATGGTATCGTTCGGCTGTTTGTCAACTATCCGATATGGTGGGATGAACACTTGACCTATTTCTTTGAAAAACACCATTTTAAACCTCAATGGGAAGAAGGCGTCACCCTATCCCAGAACGATAGCTTATTCCAAATTATCATCAACGAAAGGGTTCAAGTGATTATTGACCGCAGAGATACCTTACAAGATTTGCATTGGCTGCACACGAAGCATCCCAATACAGATCAAGTGGGCTTCACCACCTACATCAATGTGGATAATCTAAATACAGGGCAACACGAGCTTTGGATGCAAGTTTGTGGATATACCGAGCAACATAAAGGTGAACGTTGTCGGCATTCTAATTATATTCCTTTTTATAAAAAATGAAGAACAGATGGAAAACAATCGTTGCGACCTTATTATCATCGGGGCAGGATTGACAGGTTTGAGTTTGGCGTACTATCTGAAAGACCGCAATTGGTCTATAAAAATACTGGAAGCTAGAGACCGAATTGGTGGTAGAATACATACTATTAGGTCAGCAGGTTTTGCACCAACTGAAATGGGGGCTACTTGGCTGGGTCAGAAGCATACCGATTTGTTGGAGCTGCTACGAGCATTGGATATAGACATTTTTGAACAGCAATTGGGGCAAACCGCCATCTACGAACCCATATCTACTAGTCCACCACAACTGGTGCGACTACCTCCCAATGATGCGCCAAGCTACAGAATCAAGCACGGAACGTCTACCCTGATTCAACAGTTGGCGGAAAGCATTAAAAACAGTTGCGACCTTCATTTGGAACAAGCTGTGCAGTCCATTGAAGTATCAGAAAAAAGCGTATCCGTCCGTACCAAAACGCAAAGTTTTGAATGCAAAAAAGTAGTGGCAACAATTCCTCCTTTTCTGCTGCTGAAAAATATCCATTTGCAGCCTCCGCTTCCAGCAGCTATGCAAAAAGTCATGCGGCAGACCCACACTTGGATGGGCGAATCCATCAAAGTTGGATTGCATTACAGTACTCCCTTTTGGCGAGCAAAAAATCTGAGCGGCACGATCTTTAGTAGTGTCGGTCCAATTTCAGAACTCTACGATCATTCCAATTTCGAGGACAATCAGTATGCACTCAAAGGTTTCCTGAATAGTAGTTATTACACGCTCACTAAAGACGAAAGACTTCAATTGGTGCTGCGACAATTGCGCAAATATTTTGGTCTTCTAGCAGACGATTACTTGGCATATGAAGAAGCCATATGGCGCAAAGAAGACTTTACTTATCAAGCTTATGAAGATCACGTACTACCACACCAAAACAACGGTCATTCTGTCTTTAGGCAGCAATATTTTAATGGAAAATTTTTCGTGGCAGGTTCGGAAACAGCGACTGCTTTCCCAGGCTATATGAATGGCGCGGTG
Organism: Bacteroidota bacterium; assembly: GCA_038746215.1. Taxonomy (GTDB): domain Bacteria; phylum Bacteroidota; class Bacteroidia; order Chitinophagales; family Saprospiraceae; genus JAAUTG01. Next base: position 2,500 of record JBCDKV010000169.1, read on the forward strand.
AGTAGTGCGCGCCTAGTCGCAGATTTTCTTCTCGAAGCTACTGACAAACCAATTACTAATTTATGCGAATAACGGGTAAAATACTCCATTTTTTGGCAGTAACAGCTTTACTAAAACTTTTTAAACTTAGTAAAGTGTTTGAGATCGCGCAACAAGTATGCCCAGAAATTTGTGTTTCCGTCCGAAGAAAATTACGAAGCATACTTGTTGCTCAATCTGCGGATATTGACCTGAACTATATATGGGTCAAGTGTCAAGAAAAATGAGATATGTATAGTCGTTATTCGTGCAATTTGCAAACAAGTTCTTAGCCCTACACTTGATTAGGGTAAAGCTTATCGAGTATAAAGGGTTTTTACTACATCCAGCAACTTAGGCAAGAACAAAAACAGCCCAACAACCACTGCGCCAATGGCAGTTATGAGTACCGCAGCGGCAGCTACGTCTTTAGCTTTACCCGCAAGTGGGTGAAGATCAGGCGAGATCAGGTCAGTTAGAAATTCCAAAGCACTATTGATGGCTTCGGCAAAAAGAACGAGCGTAATGGTGACGATGAGTACAAGCCACTCGAAGTAGGAAAGCTTGAGTAGTATTGCCAGTAGAATAGCAAGACTGCCTAGAACGCTATGAATGATAAAATTGGGCTGGGTCTGGTAGAGGATTTTGATCCCTTGAAAAGCATATTTGAAACTCAGGACTCGTTTTCTCCATCCCATGCCTCAAGCCTACTGATGATACAAACTAGCGTCTGTAAGGCTTTCTCCCGATTTCAGAAACTCAAAAGTTCCAACGATACCCATGTGTGGAGAATCTGAAGTACTCAATACGCTAAAAGAAGTACATTTGAAATGGTTAGAATAGAAAATATGATCTTGCGGCACATCTAAGAAATTGATGCTGCCATCAATGAAAGAAGGTGAAAATCCAATGCGGCTGTCATTCAATGCTGTGTTGGAGCGGAAGGTGCGAATCTCTGGCGACCAAGGCACCAAATGATAATCGCCGAGTGCAATGAGTGGCGCATCTAATGCATTGCATTCGTGGCTGACCAGCTCTAAATGCTCTTGATTGCGCATGTAATCTGTCGCCGTCAAAGCAGGGACAGTATGCGTACTCACGAAGTAAGCTTTACCATAACCTTGCACGTGAATTTCTCCAAAAATATTTGGCATCTCTTTGTAATGAAAAGTATTAGCCGTGAAATTGTGCTTAGAAAGTATCGCCATACCGTAGTAGGAAACACTTGGTATGCTGTATTGGTGTGGATATTCTTGGACAAGCTCTTCTTGCAAAACCATTTCTAGCATAGGGTCTAGACCCTGAATGGACAGTAAGTCCAAATCTAAATCTCGAAATAGCTCTAGCATATTATCCAAATCGACATCGAAATTGCTGGCGTTGAAATGCGCAATTTTAAGTTCTGGCTGATCGGTGGGGATGGCGTAGCGCACTTGCTGTCCGTGCGTAGACTCCTTCAAGAAAACGCAGAGTGCCGCACAGCACGCAAAGCTCATAAAGGTGAACTTTGGCTTATTCGCAAAGAAAAAAGCAATGCCCAAACCAAAATATGCAAGCATGATTTGTGGAGCATGGTTAACGCCCCATCTAGGGAAATAGGCAGGCGAATAGATGCAAAGGAGACTGACTGCCAGTATGAGTGCTAAGCACAGCAGCTCAACGGGTCGCGATTTTGAAAGTGCTTTTGCAAGCATGAGAAATCTATGTTGCTAGCATAATCTGATCTAAATCCTTAGTAGTAAAAATCACAAAAACAGGTCGTGAGTTGGCTCGAAATAGCAATATAAAATTAGATCAGTATAACTAGGTTCGTAAAATTAATTCTATGCGATATAAGATTTGTACAGTATGTTGAATGATAACGATGCAAATATATAATTTTTTTCTTATGTTTCGGTTGCTTTTGATGTTAAAATTACGAGCGGTAAAAGACGTTAACAAGGATAAGTAACGGATAAAAAATAAGTTTCTCATTTTGACCGAGCAGGTTTTGTTCTGCTACAAGGCGAAAAACGTAGGCATCCTTTCGGCTAGCGAGGCTTTTCAACACAGTAGCAGAACAAAAAATGCCGTCATAAATCGGGAAGTTATTGTTTGTCCGTTACTTAGGTGTATTGTAGCGCAGGCGAGCGTTTTCAAGGATAAAATTTAGTTTCCGAGATTTAGACAAAATAAAATGCTGGAAAACTTTATTGATAAATTTTAGACCACAGCAAATCTTTCAGTTGGTCTAGTCCTTTTTGTGCAACGGCAGAGATAAACACGCAGTCCAGATTTTGGGGAATTTCTGGTTGTAGTAACTGTTTGAGTTCTTCGTCAATCAGGTCACTTTTGGTGATGGCTAGCACCCTTGGTTTGTCCAGCAATTCTTCGTTGTATAGACGTAATTCATTCAGCAATGTTTCGTATTCTTGCTGGATATTGTCTGCATCAGCTGGAATCATGAACAGCAAAACCGAGTTGCGTTCGATGTGCCGCAAAAAGCGATGTCCCAAGCCTTTGCCTTCGTGTGCTTTTTCGATAATACCTGGAATATCCGCCATAATGAAAGAGCGATTGCTTCGGTATTTTACGATCCCTAAATTAGGAACTAGCGTCGTGAAAGCATAGCTGGCAATCTTGGGCTTCGCTGCTGTGATGACAGACAGTAAAGTAGATTTACCTGCGTTTGGAAAGCCCACTAAACCCACGTCTGCCAAAACTTTCAGTTCTAAAATTTTCCATTCTTCCTTTCCTGTTTCCCCGGGCTGTGCGTAGCGTGGTGCTTGATTGGTGGAAGATTTAAAATGCGCATTACCCAAACCGCCTCGACCACCCGATACTAAAATGCGTTCCTCTTCGTGTGCCGTGATTTCAAATTCAACTTCCCCCGTTTCTGCATCTTTTGCCACTGTTCCGAGCGGTACTTCTAAAATCACATCTTCCCCGTCTGCTCCCGTTTTGTGGTTGCTACTGCCGTTCTCGCCCCGACTTGCAATCACGTGTTTTCGGTATTTCAGTGCCAAGAGCGTCCAAACATTTCGATTACCTCTAAGGATGATGTGTCCACCTCGACCACCATCTCCACCGTCAGGACCACCTTTAGCAGTTGTCTTGTCCCGATGAAAATGTGCCGAACCAGCACCGCCCGCTCCCGAGCGCCCACAAATTTTTACGTAATCTACAAAGTTTTGCTCTGCCATTTTTTTATAGTTGTTGGTTGTAATGGGAAGTTTTGCTGGTTAGTTTGTTGCATTTTCCGTCCATAAAAAACTTTGGGCATACTTGTTGCGCGATCTCAAGAACCTCACTCCCTCTCCATGCCCCGAATACGCTGTACTTGCCCAATTTGCTCAATTTTGGCTTTCAACGCAGGAGCGTCTCTGGCTTCCAGCGCAGTGTGATAAAGCAGCGAGAAGGCTAAAAAATTCATAGCAAACACCAAGAATAGTATCAAGACCGTAAAGAAAGTCAAAGAAAGTGTACCGATAACATCCAGTTGCTGTTGTTCAAAAGGAAAAATCCATGCCAATAGTTCAAAAAACACGGAGAATATCGTGGTATCGACGATACTCAATAAGAGCAAAGCAATCAAGCTAATAGAGAAAAATAAGCCGATGCTTTTGGAATAATGCTTGCTGGCTAGGCTCAAAGTCTGCTGCAATTGTTGGATTAAATTGCCTGACTCTTTATAAAGGGTGAAAGTATACAAAAATAAGAGGGGAAACAACAAAAACATACTCCAAAGGATATGTACTTTCAGCAAGATAATGGCATAATACAGTAGTGCAATCGCCACGGATAGTCTCAGAGTTGCTACGAGATGTGACTGGATGGAAGACTTTGGAAAAATACTTCGGTAGAGCAAACTACTCATCAACGTCAACGGAAGTATAGCTGCTATGGCGAGCCACGGACTATCATTGATGAAGAACTGAGGAAGTCTGGAAACCGTACCTAAAAATCGTTGTGGAAAATAAAAATCTTGGTTGAAATCGTCGGCTAAAAAATAAGCAAGTCCCGTGTAGAGCATGGCGGCTAAACTTGCACTAACCACTATGGTTTTGAAGTACTTTCTGAACAGTACAATAGTATCACCGAAAAGCTGTCCTGTGGTCTTTATTTGTAGCCAATCTATATTCAGTTCGTGATCTGCTTGCAATTGATAAGCATTATTGACCGCTCCAAAACCTTTGCGTGCCTTCCAACGTGGATAGAAAACAAAATAGCCCAGCACAAAGAACAAATTGACGGCAATGAATAAGCCCCTGATTAGATTTGGCGTTGCGGTATGTCGTGTGAGATAGCCTTCGAAGAAAGCTGCCAAAACAATAATCTGTACAATACCAAACATGATCTTCAAACCCCTGCGAGCAGATCGCTGAAAGGCTTTAGCACGACTGAATGAGCCTGGAAAAACCAGTCCTTTTCCCATCGTGATGCCAGCAGCACCCGCTATGATGATCGCAGAAATTTCCAGTGTACCGTGTATCCAGATCGTGAGGAAAGATTCCCAAAATAGATCGCGTTCGATGAAAAAATACTGGAATGCACCGACCATAACGCCATTGCGAACCAAAATCACAATCGAGCCAATTGTGAAGAAAATACCCAGCACAAAAGTCAGAAAAGCGACGAAGAGGTTATTGCCCGCTATGCCAATCGACATCCCCAGTTCCCCTCTCTGCTTGTAAACTGCCATGGGATCGCCCGAAGCGATATTTTCCTTGGTCATTTCAACGTAGCTTTCCCCTAAAATGACTTCTACAAAGCTCGAATCCATAGCAGAAGAAAGCACACCAATTAGAAACGAAAGCAAAAAAACGAGGAAGGCTAACAAAAATTCTCGCTTTGCCTCGTAGATTAGTCTCGGAAGGTCATCTGTCCAAAAGCTAATCAACTTGCTGTGTTTGGACTTTTTATTCTTATAAATATTGAGGAAAATCTGCTGCGCCAGCGCATTCAAATAGACCCGAACGGAGCGATTGGCATAAAACGTCCTAGCGTAGGACAAGTCATCCATGATCTGAATAAAAACATCATACAGCTTATCGGGAGCTTTTGAAGGACTCTTCAGTATGGCTTCAAATGCTGCCCATTTCTCTTTCATTTGATGGATGAATCGGGTTTCGCGCATGTTGTCGAAATGAATCTTTGAATTATAAATTTAACACATATAACAAATTAGCAATGGGTAGTTTATACATATTAAAATTTATTATACTATAAATACTTTTTGTACTTTATTTTACCACTCCCTGTTTTTTAGCTACCGTTTCCTAATCAGGGCTTTTTAAATCGTTTATTGGTTTTATCTTCGTGCTAAAGTTTTCTCATAGTATGTTTTAATTCGTCCTACACCTGACTCTCCTTTTGGTGTAGGTTTTTTTTTGCCCCAAAGTGAAATCTTTTTGAAGCTGTGTAGCCAATAAACAATATCAATAACTTCAACAGCAATCTTAAGAGCCTTACTAAGATTTATTCCGAGTGTTGCTTGCTTAAAACTTTGTATACGCCTATATTCCAATAGCCAATAGCCAATAGCCAATAGCCAATAAGCTCTAAGCTTCCCACCTACCTTTCATCAGTTTCAAAGCTTCCCACAACTTAGCTTTTAAATCTCGCTCCGCAGCGATTTTCGCCAAATCGTCTACCTGCAAAAACTGTCGTTCGTTATAGTCTAAGAGATGATAGGCTTGCATTGGATAATGAATACCAGCCTGCCGTAATGGAACATCAAAACTCAAAACAGCACGACAGGCATAGGCGTGGAAATCAATCCTTTCTTCTGCTTCCACAGCTAATAAGAAAACGTCTTTTTCGGGGGCTAATTGGATAGCGGACAAGATTTTATTCAGCAAAGTATGGTTTGCTTCATTTAAAGATGCCTTCATCACAAGCACCAATAATGGTCGAAAATCAGTCGTTTGCACCGAATTTTTGGACTCGCCAATGGAAAATAATGTGAAGTTATAAAATGAATTGTTCAAATTATTATAGTTGTTAAATCGTACTAGACAAAATATTAGTTGGAATAAAAAATATAATTTATTTTTTGTTTTGTATTTTATATAAAATAGGCTAATTTTGGGTGTTTCAGCAGTGGGTGAAAAGGATTTAATACGTTCATTGCTAATCAACGAAGCTTAGTGAAAGCTCAATAATAACTTAAACCATTAAAATTGTTCTTTTGGCAGCTAAGCAATACAAAAAAGTAAGTCCGTAGC
>JBCDKV010000170.1:0-8696 GCA_038746215.1 Bacteroidota bacterium
ACTGGGCACCTCAAAACTGGCTGCTTTGTGATGGTATAGAACTATCTATTGGTCAATACCACGGATTATTCAGTGTTATAGGTACTATGTATGGGGGAGATGGTAGAGTTACTTTTGGACTTCCAGATATGAGAGGACGCATTCCCATTGGTTCTGGTTATGGAATTGGTTTGACCCCTCGCCGAAATGGAGATACTAGCGGTGCAGAACACGTCACATTGAATACTTTAGAGATTCCAGCTCATAACCATGCTGCCCAATTAACTAGTGGAACGGGTACAGTTGCTACTAACTTAGTAAAAGGAAGTGGTAGGGGAACAAGCGGTAGTTATATTTCTTCGGATAGTGAGTTTAAGCCAAATCCTACCACAGATGAGATTACTGGTATTAGTTCTTTACTTACTGATTTACAAGGCCCTGTAAACGTAGGGCTAACTGGTGGAAACCGATCGCATCCGAATATGCAACCTTGGCTCTGCGTCAGCTTTATTATCTGTTATCAAGGGGTTTTCCCTTCTAGACGCTAAGGCATGATATAAAAGAATAAGAGCTTATAATTCATCAAATGAAGCCTTGCACAAATTTGGGGCATTTATTTCTTTTTACAAATCTATTATTGCAGTAAAATGCTATATTTACATTTGCACATCTGCAATAAAGGTACTAGAAAATGAACAATAATAACTTACAACTCAAAACAGCGCGAGGTCAAGATTTTGATATTCCAGAGGGCGGCTCTCTAGGATTATTGGCTTTGGGCTATGTCGGTCTGATGCTTTGGCGAGAGAGGCGACAGCAGATAGCGAAAGAAAAACAGCAGGAAGGTGATCAATCAAAAATAGATTAAGAACTTGTGTGCTGTATTAGAATACTTTATCTTGCCAAAAATTGAAGTATTCTTTCATGAAGGGTTTACCAATTAGCACACATACTTTCGAAAAGATTCGAGAAAAAAACTATCTCTATGTGGATAAAACGCACTTCATTGAGCGATTAGTGAACCGTGATACGTATTACTTTTTGTCTCGCCCTCGCCGTTTTGGTAAATCGCTGTTACTGACCACCTTAAAAGCCTATTTTGAGGGAAAGAAAGCCTTGTTCAATGATTTGTACATCGCAGAAAACGAAAAAGACTGGACGGTTTACCCTGTAATTCATATTGATTATTCTTTGATTGAGTATAAACAAGGCAAGAAAATTTTTAACAATAGCCTTCGATTTAATTTACAATACAATGCTGATCGCTACGGTGTAAAGCTAACGGAAACAACTGTCGCGAATGCTTTTGTAGAACTCGTAGCTATGCTGCAGGCGAAATTTCAGCAAAAAGTGGTGGTTTTAGTTGACGAGTATGACAAAGCAATGGTGGATGTACTAGGCAATGAAGAAAAATTCAATGAAAATAGAGATGTTCTCAGAAGCTTATACACCAATTTTAAAGGTTTGGATGCTTCCCTACGTTTTGTGATGTTGACGGGGGTGAGTCGCTTTGCCAAAGTGAGTATTTTTTCAGGTCTCAATAATTTAGATGATATTTATAATGAAGATGAGTATAGTACCATAGTAGGTTTCACTCAAGAAGAATTAGAAGGTAATTTTGAGCCTTATTTGCAAAGATTAGGAAAGAAACTCAACTTGCAAAGACCTGATTTACTTGAACTTATCCGTGTATGGTATAACGGCTTTTCTTTTGATGGAGAAAATAAGCTCTACAATCCTTTTTCTATCCTCAATCTTTTCCAAAAGTTACAATTTGAGAATTACTGGTTTTCTTCGGGTACACCTACTTTCTTACTAGAATTGATCAAAGACCAAAAACAATTACCAGAAGAACTAGAAGGCGTCAAGGTAAATGATCTGATCGGGAACACTTTAAATTATAAGAATTTTCCACTCTTGCCATTACTTTATCAAACGGGCTATTTGGCAATGGAGCGCAAAGAATGGGACGGTTTTCAAATGGTGTATCATCTTAATTACCCCAATTTTGAAGTCAAACATTCTTTGCTTACTTACGTTACTGCGGATTTCAAAAACAAAGACTTTTTTCTAGTACAAAAGGAATATTTACTGCTTCGAGATGCTTTAATGGAAGAGCGCATTGATGATTTCGTAAAACGCCTACAAAGCTTTTTAGCCGATATTCCTGCTCGTTTACATCTTCCTAGAGAAGCTTATTATCATTCCTTAGTTTACTTACTGCTGCGTATTACTGGCTTTAAAGCCTTGCTAGAAAAAGAAACCGATAAAGGCAGAATTGATGCTGTTTTAGAGTTGAAGGACAAAATTTATATCATTGAGTTCAAATTTGGTATTAATACTAAAATAAAAAAGGTGGAAACGCTTTCCCAAAAGGCATTGAAACAAATTCAAGACAAAAAATACTATGAATCGTATTTGTCTAATGATAAGCGAATTCTAATGATTGGATTGGGCTTTTTGGATAAACAACTGCATGGACGCCTAAAAGAACTGAAAACAACCTAAATGAAAAAGAAAAAAGTACTCCTCATCGGTTGGGATGGTGCAGATTGGAAATACCTCAATCCACTCATCGACAGTGGCTTAATGCCAACACTAAAAGGTCTAATAGAAGGAGGCAGCATGGGACGCTTGGCGACACTTGATCCACCACTCTCTCCTACCCTGTGGACTTCCATTGCCACAGGAAAACGTCCTTATCAACATGGCATACACGGCTTCACCGAGCCTGATCCTAGAGGAGAAGGTATTCGCCCCATTTACAGTACCAATCGAAAAGTAAAAGCCATCTGGAATATACTCACACAGCATGGCTTGAAAACACATGTTGTGGGTTGGTGGCCCTCTCATCCTGCTGAACCGATTAATGGTACGATGATTTCCAATTTGTATCAAAGAGCGAGCAAACCCATCGATCAGCCTTGGCCCATGCTCAAAGGAACGGTGCATCCAGCAGAAAAAGCAGATCTATTTGCTAAACTGCGCATCCATCCAGAAGAGTTAACAGGCAACCATATCGAGCCATTTGTTCCTAATTTAGAAAAAGTTGATCAAAGCAAAGACAGACGCTTGATGAGTATTGCTAAGGTCATTGCAGACTGTTCAACGATACATTCGGCGGCGACTTACATTATGGAGAACGAAGAATGGGATTTTATGGCAGTCTATTACGATGCGATCGACCATTTTTGCCATGGCTTTATGAGGTATCATCCGCCGCGTCGTCCACATATTCCCATACGCGATTATGAACTCTACAAAGACGTAGTCGCAGGTGGTTGCCGTTACCACGATATGATGCTGAATCGTTTACTGCAACTGGCAGGAGAAGATACCACCGTCATCTTGATTAGTGATCACGGTTTTCATCCCGACCACAATCGTCCAAACGCGATTCCTAAAGAGCCTGCTGGGCCAGCTATAGAACATTCCCCCTTTGGCATCATTGTGATGAAAGGTGATAACATTAAAAAAGACGACAGCATTTTCGGGGCGAGTTTATTGGATATTACGCCAACTTTGTTGAGCTTGTATGATCTACCAGTAGCGGAAGATATGGATGGAAAAGTACTGGTCAATGCTTTTGAACAAGTTCCTGAAATACAAACGATTAAGAGTTGGGAAAACATCAAAGGCGAAGACGGCAGTCATTCCAAAAATTCGGAAGTCAATGCTGAAGATGCCAAAGCAGAATTGCAACAATTGATCGAATTGGGGTATATCGAAGACCCAGGCGAAAATGGAGAAGCAGCCGTCAAAAGCACCTTGAATGAGAACAATTATAATTTGGCGCGGGCTTACATTGATGGTGGGAAATGGGCAGAAGGCATTGAACTATTAGAACAATTACACAGTGAAAATCCTGAAACTTTGCGTTTTGCAGTTCGATTAGCACATGCATATCAAAATACAGGTAAGCTAAAAGATGCTCGCAAAATCGTCAATCATATTCGAGATATTTTGGATCGGGAAAGTCCGCAGCTAGACATGTTGGAAGCCACTCTGCTGCTAGGCGAAGAACGCTACAAAAAGGCTCTGGAACTCCTGCAAAAAGTAGAACGAGAAGCGGGTGAACAATCGAATTTACACTTGCGATTAGCGAATGCTTACCTGCAACTAAACCGTTTAGAAGATGCGGAAAAAGCAGTTTTGAAAGAATTAGAAATCAATCCAGAAGAAGTGAGTGCGCACTACACTTTGGGCTTGATTTGCTATCGACAAACACGTTATGAGGAAGCATTAGATAGTTTCATGGATACAGTAGGCTTGTTCTTCTACAATCCTGCTGCGCATTTTTATATTGGGGAAACGCTGGTTGCTTTGCAGGAATACGAAAAAGCCATCGAAGCCTTTGACACTTGCCTTAAACTCGTACCAGGTATGAATATGGCACGTCAGCGTATTATACAGTTGTACGAAAGTACTTTAGAGCAGCCTGGCAAAGCCTTGAGGTACAAAACCGATTTTCAAGAAAAAATATTGGGGACGATCAATGTCGTATCTGGTTTACCACGCTCGGGTACTTCGATGCTCATGCAAATGCTAGAAGCTGGCGGATTGGAAATTTTTACGGATGGAGAACGCATAGCAGATGAAAATAATCCAAAAGGCTATTATGAACACGAAGCCGTGAAAGCCTTGAAACGCAATAAAGCCTTTTTGAAAGATGCCAATGGGAAGACGCTAAAAGTCATCGCTCAACTTTTGCCACATTTACCATTGCGCTATCGCTATCGCATCGTGTTTGTCGAAAGGGATTTATTGGAAATTGTCGCTTCGCAACAGAAGATGCTGGTAAGAGCAGGCAAACGCATCCAAACGGATATCTTACCTTTGAATTTGGTGGAACAATACAAAAAGACCTTGCAAAAGGTAAAAACTTGGGCAGCCAACCAGCCAAACGTAGAAATTCATTTTGTGAAACACCAAGACATTATGAATGCGCCCTTTGCGCAAGCCATGCTGATGAATGACTTTTTTGATGGTACATTGCTCGTGGAAAGAATGGCAGGAGTAGTAGATCAAGCTTTGCATCGAGAGCGAACGGGCACAGCTACTGCGCCTTGAGTATTGTGCTGTATTTTCACTCAAAGCGCAGTTATTAAAAAAGTCTTTTTCGTTTAAGCTGTTGATACTATTTATTCGTTTACCGTTAAATCTTATAGTTGCGTGTTAAAGCGTATCTACCCGATAAATAAATCAACAAAGGCTAACTTTAGCGATTACCACAGTCACTTAAAACCCTATAACCGACAACCCAATATTGATAGGTGTCAAAGCGGGTCCTTGGTCTTCTCTAAACAGTTCTTGCAAGGAATACTGCGCATAGAAACTAATGGGTCCTAGACCAATTCTACCTTCAACACCATAGCGTATTTTATTCAAGTTGAAATCGTCTTTAATTTTCTGAACGTCACCGCTAGAGTCTTTAATTTTCTGTCTGGCACCAATCAAAACACCACCGTAGACGCCACCACTGATGAAAACATCGTTGTTTCTACCCGGCGTGATGGTCAGCATCAAAGGCACTTCTAAGAAGGTAGTGCGCAACTTATTTTTGCGAAGGTCATCGTCAATCGCTTCTGTTTCAAATTGGGTCGCCCCTTCCACGATTTTGAAGTCGTTAGCAAATTTGTAGCCCATCCAAGAGATACCTAGTCCATATTCCAAAAAAGCGGTTCGTTTGATGATGGGCAATCGGTGGCGGAAAATGTGCCAGTTGAAATTAACCGAACCACCGTACAACAAATCCAACTCATCCAATTCCGTCGGCAATTCAAATCCGTCATCAAAGAGATAGCCACTAAATCCAATGTCTAGCATACCGAATCTCACGCGCTCTCCACTAGAACGCTTTCTCGTATCCCAGCTATCATCATCATCGTCGTCATCCGCCCAGTCGCTTTCCCAGTCGTCATCATCCTTATTTTTTTCGACTACGATCTCTACTTTGGAGCTATCCTGTTTAACTTCTACTTCCACTTCTTCTGCTACTTGTGCTAATGTAGGCTGCAAAAAGCACAACATGCTGATTACGATTAAGCTGGCAACAAATTTTATATTTTTCATGATAATTGTAATTTAAGGAATGCGAAATAAATGAGATTGCATTTTTGAACTAGAAGATTTTACTCTTCGTCCGCTTGCGGTTCACTACGTTAAAAAGATACTTAATCTTTTTTGCTATGCACCACTCCGTTCATGCTTCAAAAACGGCGTATAGCCTAGCTACATAAGGCTTTTTTAAGTTCAAAATTAGGGCAAAAGATACCTTCGAAAAGGTAAGATTATTTATTTCGCATTCATAAGTTTGGACAAGACTTTGGCTAGAACGAGTGTGTACACTAACCGTTACAGGTAAGGGGTCAATGATTAAAATAACTATAAATATATGATTAGATAAGCGGGTTTTTGCAATAGAAAAATGTGCTATCATCTTTCGACTACTCCCCTTCCAAATAAGTCGGTACGAATGCAACAAGCGTGGCATCTTCAAATGGTAATCTGCCGACCCAATTTCTGATGCGATCAAAATCAAAAGGTTTACTTTTTGCTAAAAACGCTGCTTTCTGACGCTCAAAATTAGGTGCAGTGGACGTTTCAGACGATAAATGTGCAAGAGGAGCTTTCGGCAACTCTAGTAGCTCAGGCTGAGTAAGTGGCTCAGGTGTTTCTACGTTTGAATCTGCGATTACCTCCTCAGTTAAAGTATCGACTGGAATAGCATCCGTTGCTGCAACAACTTGCGCTTCTACACGATCTGTATTCATCGAAGCAGAACCGTCAAATGCTATACTGGCAGACTCCGTTTCGGAGATTATGGGACTTACTATCTGCTCTGCTACATCGCGCTGCGTATGATCTGTACTCTGATCTGCTAGTTCTTCCACTGCACTAGCAATAGCTGTTTCGGCAGGCTCAGATGGCAGGATTTGGTCTTCCATCGGATCAATTTTTATCGGTACTTCTTTAATTTCCACTATCGCCTCGCCTTTTCCCAAATGATAGGCAGAGAAGTAGCCTGCTCCAAAACCGATCAGCAGTATCGCAATCGCTGCCGCCGCTGCCATTTTGTACCAAGTTCTAAAACGCATTGGAATAATAGCCGCACCTGCCGTCGATTTCAGTAAACTTTGTTTGTTGTCGTAGATAATGCTTTCGTCTGCCTCGAATGTAAAGAGATTATGCTTTAGGCTTTCTAGCTCTGCTTCAATTTCAGGATGTGCTTGCAGAAAAGCACGCATAGCTTTCATCTCCTTGACCGAGAGCGTTCCTTCCACATAGTCTATGGCAAAAAACTCGTAATTGGACTTATTGATTAGCATAAGCGTTATTTTAATTCGATCTGATTTTAAGGTAGTTAATGTTGTAATTGTCTCCCTTTGATTGAAACTACTCAGAGAAATAAGCTAATATCCTGAAAGTCAATTACAAAACTTTATTTTTTATTCTTTTTTGATTAGATATTCATAAAGAACGTCAAATCAACAATTCAACAATTTTTACACTGCTTTATTTAAACGGGTGATCTCTACACGCAATTTTTTTCTCGCACGGAAGATATACACCTTCACCTGCGATAAGGACAATTCGGTCATTTGGGCGATGTCTTCGTAGCTGTATCCTTCATAATCTCGCATGAGGATAACCGATCTTTGTACTGGACTCAATATCTCCAAACACTGATCCATGATGTCTCTAGCTTCCACTTGTTGCTCAAATTCACCGCCTGGGCGTTCGGGCAGATTCTCGTAAGCTCGCACAAACTTCTTTCTGCGTACCAAATCTATCATCGAATTGTGCGCAATGGAAAAAGTATAAGACTTTGCCTTTTCAAAAGCGACAACTTCCCTCTTCAGCCACAGCTTCTCAAACGTCAGTTGTAGTATATCTTCTGCATCCTCCCGATTTGCCAAATTCTTCAACAAAAATCGAAAGACCGCATCGGAATAAAGTCGTACACAATTATTATAATCCTGTGTGGTCATAGGTTGCTCTAAGTGAAAGTTAATAGTTTCATACCTAAGGGTTCGTTATCAAAAATTCGGCGATAGAACGGATGAGATTCGCAAAAAGTTACAGCCTGATTTTTATTTTTTTATTTCAGCAAATGAAAATGTGATTTTTCCATCCAAACATAGTACATTATCGCTTGGATTGAATAGGTCTTACCCCATTTGGGATAAAAAAGTGCATTTTCTTTTTTGTTGATTTATTGAACTGTTCATGCGTTTAATGCTTTCAAAATCAACGTTTTGCAGTTAAACAAACAGATAAACAAGGTATATTTCGTTCTCAAAAAGACCTTCAAACACAACATCATTTCTATCCATAAGACCTCCCCAAAGAAAATCTTTACTTCGTAAAAATTTTCTTTTGAACCGAAAGAGTCAACTACTTTTGTGATCTAAAATTCGTACACATCTATCAAAAAATACACAATGGCAACGCAACAAGTCAGCGAAATCCTCTCCAAATTGGTGGCTTTTCCCGTTCTAGGTGGCGAAAGCAACCTGAGCATCATCCATTGGATTCGAGACTATATCGAAGCGATGGGAGTTGAGACGACACTCGTTCCCAACACAGAGGGCAATAAAGCTGCTTTACACTGCCGAATTGGGCCAGCCGTAGATGGTGGTTTCATCCTTTCTGGACACACCGACGTCGTACCTGTGGAAGGACAAGACTGGACCAGTGATCCATTTGTACTGACG
>JBCDKV010000171.1:0-8674 GCA_038746215.1 Bacteroidota bacterium
ACCTCCTCAGCGAATCAAGGTTTTTTAAGGACAAAGAAGCGAGAATCGCTTCTTTGTCCTTAAAAAACCTTGATCAAATTTGGCAGGCTCGATGCCGCCAAATTTGAAAGTACACCTAGTTGCTTGTATTTACGAAATGTCAAGGAAGTAAAATGCACTTTTTTATCCCAAATGGAGTATAAAATAAATCACTAAGATACTTAGCTCGACTTTAGCTATTAATGCGAATAACGGGTAAAATACTTCATTTTATGGCAGTGATAGTTTTACTAAATTTTTAAGACTTAGTAAAGCGTTTGAGATCGCGCAACAAGTATGCCCAAAGGTTTTTTATGGACGGAAACACAAGTTGAAATTTGTGTTTCCGTCCGAAGAGAATTACGGAGCATACTTGTTGCTCAATTTGCGGATATTGACCTGAACCATGTCTGAGTCAAATGTCAAGAAAAATAAGATATGTATAGTCGTTGTTTGCATTATTAGCTGTACACTATTGAACAAAACACAAATCGAAACACTAAGGGTACTTAGAAACACTAAGAAAAGTGGCTAGTGTAGCGATGTAATCTGCTCCAAACATACTCTTAGCCTTTGAATAGATAAATACACCTTTCCTAAAATATATGCGATTTCCGCAATTCCATCTTTTCACTTCCCCATAAAGTTTCCTTATTTTTGCAGCCTTTTTGGAAAACAGCTAACAGCTAAAAACAAAGCATATGGCACTGAAATGTGGAATTGTAGGCTTACCGAACGTGGGGAAATCCACACTTTTTAATGCGTTGACTTCCGCTAAGGCTTTAGCAGCGAACTATCCTTTCGCAACCAAAGATCCTAACGTGGGAGTGATTACTGTTCCCGATCAGCGATTGGATGAATTGGCGAGATTGGTGAATCCTAAAAAAGTCATTCCTACTACGATTGAAATTGTGGACATTGCTGGACTCATCAAAGGGGCAAGTCAGGGTGAAGGTTTAGGTAATCAATTTTTAGCTAATATCCGCGAAGTAGATGCAATTGTACATGTCGTGCGCTGTTTTGAAGATGGGAACGTCATACACGTAGACGGCGAGATGAATCCAGTGCGCGATAAAGAAGTCATTGACACCGAACTGCTGCTGAAAGATTTGGAAACAGTGGAGAAGCGCATGGAAAAATACAAAAAGCAGGCGAAGAGTGGAAAGAAAGAAGACCAAAAAATGCTGTTGGTCTGCGAAGCTATCAAATCCCATTTAGAGCAAATGCAACCCGCCCGTACACTTGACTTAGAAGGAGAAGCTAAGGACTTATTAGACGATTTTCATTTGCTGACGGCGAAACGTATCTTATATGTTTGCAATGTAGACGAAGATTCGGTAGAAGAAGGCAATGAACACACGAAGCAGTTCGAGGCTGCCGTGGCGGACGAACCCGCTGAAGTGATCTACATCAGTGCTGGCATAGAAGCCGATATTGCACAACTCGATACCAAAGAAGAACGCCTAGAATTCTTAGAGGAGATGGGATTATCCGAACCAGGCGTCAATAAATTGATTCGTGCTTGCTACAAACTACTTCATTTGATCACCTACTTTACCGCAGGTGAAAAAGAGGTCCGTGCTTGGACGATACAAGACGGCTGGAAAGCCCCGCAAGCAGCAGGTGTCATCCACACTGATTTTGAAAAGGGCTTCATTCGAGCGGAAGTCATCAAATATGCCGACTACGTTGCTTTGGGTTCAGAACAAGCGGTAAAAGAAGCTGGCAAAATGGGCGTAGAAGGCAAAGAGTATGTCGTGGATGATGGAGATGTGATGCACTTTAGGTTTAATGTGTAGGGCAGGGCAAGAGATGCCGTCACAAATCGGAAAGTTATTATTTGACCGTTATAAGAGCATGTTTGGAGTACTATCCTCTTACTCCAAACATGCTCTAATTTCTCGCATCCGTTTCAGCACATCCAAACCTTGCTCATACAAATAATGCAAAAGGTCAATGTAGACCCAATTTTCTGCTAGTTTATTTCCTTCCCGGCGGTAAATATCTACGATGCGCATAGGGGCGTGGACATCGCTCTTCGGTAGTCCTAGAAATCCGCCTTTGTTGGTATTGTTTAAATTGGGCCAACCAAAAAAGCCGCAGTAGTTGCCTTCCGCAAATCGCGCAATGTGTCCATTGAAAACTTTATTAGCTAGATTTTCTCGAAATGGATATTGGTGTTGTGCCTGATAACGAGGAATCGTGTAAGATGCACCAATGCCATAAGGTCCGTACCAAAGCATATCCTCTTTCCACGTTCGTGCTAGCACTTCGGGTGGGCAACGATCATCCGCTGACTTGTTTTGTAAATCTAAATCAGCGACCATTTGATTCACCAAATTCATGCTTTGAATACCTGCATTGGAATTTTGCGACTCGTACAATAGCCCGTCGTGTCCTCGAGGACCAGGGTACATAAAGGCCACACCTGTCATCGGCGGCAAAGGATATTGACCTGCTTGGTGCATGATGCTGATAATATCGCAAAACAAAGCCGTTTCAGCGATTTTTCCATCATCGGTAATCCTATGAAATTCGGCGTATCGTAAGAAAGCTACTTTTCCAGTTGGTGGAATCCCAAGCCAAGGCTGATCGAACAAGCCCAAAAAATTTCCAGCATTGACCACCCAAATGGTTTTGCCTTCATCACAATCATTTGCCCCCGCAAAAAAAATATCCATCCGTCTTTGGATCGGTGTGAAAGCAGCTCGAAGTGGTCGCCAAAAGCTGTTGACTACATTGGCTGCCCCCGATTGTTCATAGAAAGGGTGCATGCCTCGCCAATGATAATCTTTGGTTGTGTATTGCGCTAAAATTGTACTTAGTTCTTCGTCCGTTGCTTCGTCAAAAGCGGCAATGTAGTCTCGGACGGTTTGTTTTGCTGTTTGAAAGTTGGTCATTTTATATTGTTAATAGAATAGGTCGTCTAGCGTCAAAGATTGACTGACAACATCTAGACTGTGTTCATTTTTTTTCAGACCAAAAGTGGATAGAAACACCCAGAAAATCTGTTTTTTGGTTTTCGTCAATTCCTCAAAACGCCACATTTTCCTTCTCAGGTTTTCTGCATCACTTTTAGTCATCGTAAATTCCTTGTTGTAAAATTTGATTTCAAAAAGGTTGATTACTTGGTCGTTTCGATCAATCAGTAAATCAATTTGTATACCTTTTTCTTCTTTACTTCCTTTTTTGTAATAAGAAGAAGCAATAGAATAAATTCCTGCAATACTCAGAGCGGTTTTGATGCTCGCCACGTGTTTCAGGCATAAATTTTCAAAAGCATAGCCACCCCAAGTTTTATAAGTTTGAGTCTGACTCAAATGCTTCCAGATGTCTTGGTCTTCGCTTAGATTTTTTTCGATAAATTTCAAATAGAATAAAGAATATTCATCTGTCAAGCGGTAAATTTTGTCTTTTCTTTTCTTACCGAATGTGTAATATGCCGTTATGAATCCAGAATGCGTTAGCTCCTCCAAAACCGTTGATAAACCGCCTCCATCACTTAGTTTTGAATGTTGCACAACTTCTTGTCTTGTCATGCCGCTTTGCTTATTGGCTAGTACTCTGATGACCTCAAAATGTTTTTCTGCATTGGTAAATAGCGAAGGATATAAGCGTAAAAATTCGCTTCTCAGCAGTCCGTTACTCGAAAAACAAATGTCATTGATATTTTGCATGGCACTTTTCCCGTCCTTGATCGCTTTCAGATAATGCGGAATTCCCCCCATAGTCATATACAATTGACTGATCTGATAACGATTGAACTTTAGTTTTCTGGACTTTAAGTATTCTTCTGTTTCGCTCAGGGTAAAAGGCTGTAAAAAAATACGCTTGGTAATACGATTGTACAATCCACCTGTATTATTGACGACTCTGCGAATCATCCACGATGCTGCCGAACCGCAAATCACAACCACTAAATTTTGCTCCCAAGCCCAAGTGTTCCAGAAATATCCGAATGCTTTGAGAAATCTGGATTTATGTGTTGCTAGCCACGGCAATTCATCAAAAAAAATGACTTGCTTTTTATCTTGTGGCAGTGTCTGTAAATACTCCTTCAGCAGATTGAATGCTTCAAACCAGTCCTTTGGAACAGCAATAGAGATATTGGGCATGGTAAATTCCATGAGTCTATCTCGAAATCGCTCCAACTGAATCTGCAATGCTCCGTCCTGAATACCTGTAATGTCAAAAACTAATTCTTTTGCGTAAACCGTTTTGACCATGAAGGTCTTTCCTACTCTCCTTCGCCCAATGACTGCAACCATTTCAGCCTCGTTTGACTGTAGTGCATCCTGCAAAATTTCTTGTTCTTTTTTTCGTCCTATGAATGGTACTTGCTGCATTCTTTAATTATTAGGAAAGAGTCAAAAATAACTACTCACCCTTGACTCGCTCTTTTGTACTCATTTTGAACTTAAAAAAGCCTTAGTAACGGCCAAATAATAACTTCCCGATTTATGACCAAGCGTAGGTAAAGCATCCCACCCGCTAGCGGTTCTCTTCGTTGAAAAGATACTTAATCTTTTCTGCAAGCAACACTGCGAGAATGTTGAAAAGCCTCGCCAGCCGAGAGGATTTCTACGTTAGACTCAGAAAAGGGAACCCTTGCATCCCTTTTGCTGAGTAGTAGCAGAACAAAATCTGCTCGGTCAAAATGTGGAACTTATTGTTTGTCCGTTACTATGTAGCTAGGCTATACGCGGTTTTTGAAGCACAAACTGAGCAAAAAATAACTTCCCCAAGGATGAGCATTTGTTTATGGCTCGTCCCTTAGCTGCTGAATTGGGCTAAATTTAGTAAGTTTCAGCAACTAATAAAAATTATTTCCTGCTGAAACCTTGTATTTTATAATAGTTTCAGCGACTAATAATCTGATTAAGATTCGTTATACTGCTTCAATCGCTCAAATAAGTCCACACCAAACTGTCGGAATAGATGAATCATATCCACAAATACCCAATTTTCGATGTATTGTTCATCTGCTCTTTTCCACCAATCTAGTCCGTTAAAATGAATGGAATTTCCCGTAGCGGGATGGTTCAAATAAGTTCCAGTATGGGTTGCCTTTACGCCTGCCCAACCTGGTGCACCAGTATACTCACCCTCCGCAATCAAAGCATCCAAGTCTTGTACCTGCCGATCAGGATAAGCCTCTAGCCATGGCTTTTGGTGAAAATCTTCAAATTCCTGAAAACTCAAACAAGCTCCAATGCCGCCTGGCCCATACCATTGAACATTTGGATGAAAATAGTCTGCCATACCCATACTGTTCAAATCATCTTGATCGAAGGCATTAAGTCCATCAAAAATAAAGCGTCGGATGTGGTTGAGGCTATATTCGGAAGTTGCTGCTACTTGCGCATCCAATAAAATTCCGTCTTTTGCTTTTGGCGGCGGGTAAATATTATCTTTTCCTTTGCTGGGTGGTAAGACATGTAGTCCAACTTGCTGCATCAAATCGATCAAATCCAGCAGGCAGAAAATTTCTACGATTTTCTGGTTTTCTATTCTATAAAATACGCCCCATCGAATACGAACTCGTTCTCCATTAGCAGGAATACCTAAGTAATCTTTTTGAAAAGTAGCATGAAAATAGCCCGTTCCACTCACCCACCTATTGCCATCTTTGGATAGGTTGCCATCTCGCCTTCCGTTGGATACGCCACCCATAAAAATGTGCGTTTCTCGATGTAAATCAGGAAACGAATGCAGTAGCACTTTCCAAAAATCCTTGGTGTAGGCTTGACGACCATTTAGCTGATGAATTGGGTCGAAGCCATGCCAGACTACGTTTTCGTCCATTATATTTGCAATGATGCGATCCATTTCGTCTACTCTGGCATTCGCTAAGTCTTCCCAAAATGTCCAGATGAGTTGTTTGTTTTGTTGGTTGGTGTTCATTTCCTTGATTTAAGCTTGTACGAACGTTCTTATTGCGCTATTTACTGGCATTGACTTAAACTATATCTGAGTAAGATGTTGAGAGAAATGAGACTTCGTACCACCTCTATTCTCAATACTTACATTAGTGGTCGCCCTCCATCCACGGGAAAAATACAACCTGTTGAAAAGGTGAAATTTTCGGTAATGGCAATCACAGCACGAGCAACATCCTCTGCCGTTGCGATTCCTGCCAAAGGGGTTTTATCTCTTTGTTCTTGAAGGTATTCGGCAGGAAAAGTTCGGGCGTATTCTCCTAACACCCAGCCTGGTGATAGCGATACCACTCGAATTTCGGGGGCTAAGGCCCTGCCCAAAGATCGCGTCATCGAATCCATAGCTGCTTTGGAGGCACAGTAAGCCACATTACTGCCAATGCCCGTTCGAGCTGCGATGGAAGATATATTGATGATAATGGCATTTTCTCCTTTTTGTAACAGCGTTTTGAAGGCTCTTACACCAGCAAAAGCACCTCTGAAATTGATTCGGAAAATGCGATCAATCCACTCATCGGTCAATCCATCCAAATTATCGTGTGGCACGGGCGTCGTTACCCCCGAATTATTGACCAATACATCTAATTTGCCCCATTTTTTGGCTACAAATTCCGCCATCCCAGCAAGCTGTTTGCTATCGGTCACAGAAGCTTGGTAAAGTGAATGTCCTGTTCCTTCGAGACTAGCTAAAGTTGCTTCGGCTTTGGCTAAATTAGCGTTGTAATTTACGACTACTTGGTAGCCTGCTGTTGCCAGATATCTACAAATTTCAGAACCAATGCCACCACTCCCACCCGTGACGAGGGCTGTTTTATGTTGTTTCATCTATAATTTTTCTGTTTTTACAAAATCAATAGAAACAATATGGTCAACACAAAAAACGCCAGCAAAACGTAGCTCACCTTATCTAATTTGCCAGGCACAACATACCATCCGTTTTCTTTTTCAGGCAGTCGCTCTGCTTTGAATTTTGCTTGCTGTCCAGGCACAGAATACAGCGACCACGTCTCCTGATAACCATCCAATGCAATACTCGCAATGATGGAAACAACTACATTCACCACTGCACCGATGACCGCATACCAAGGCCAAGCAATAGTCGTATACAAAGAGACATAGGCGAGTGATATAAAACCTGCTAGTACACCAATCAGTAAGCCTCTTTGTGTGGTGTGTTTGGAGTAAAAACCCAAACCATACATAGCTAATTTTGCCCCGACGAAGTACGAACCAATTTTGGTAAGTAATTTTAAAACACTTTCTGTATCTCCTGCAAAAATAACGGCTGGAACAATGATTAAGCACGCCCAAAAAATAGTGGAAATTCGGGCTACTTTTAGGTAGTGTTCGGGGGTTTCGTTAGGACGGAAATATTTTTGGTAAAAGCCTTCGGTAGAAATCGTGGAAAAAGAGTTTAGCGCAGAAGATAGACTGGACATACTAGCTGCCAAGACTGCCGCTGCGATCAATCCAATGAAGCCTGGAAAGGCTTTCTCTTGCGCAAATTCCAACATGATATTATTGTTATTTGCAAATGCTTTGCCTTCGTAATAGTGAAAAAATAGCACGCCGATAAAAATGAATAGAAAGTATATGAAGAAGGCCGCAAAGCCCATCAATGCTAAGGACTTCTTGGCATCTCCCATATTTTTTGCACCCAATGTACGTTGCATCATCATTTGGTTTGCGCCGTAGACCGTGACGTGGTAGATGGTCATGGCAATGACGCCTGCCCAAACGGTGGTATCTTTCGTCCAATCTATACTCGTATCAATAGGATTGATTTTTCCTTTGGTTTTTAGGGACGCTAGGACTTCGCTTATGGGTTCAGGTATCTCTCCCAGCAAAGCAAATAGCACGATGAAACCACCGATTAGGAAAATAGCAGATTGTAAAACGTCCGTCCAGATGACCGCCGTGATACCACCTAAGGAAGTGTAAATGAGCGTGATAATGGAAACGACAACAATGCTCGTGAGCACCGTGAAGCCCGTGATGTAAGCGATGACAAAAGCCGAAGCTACCAAAACCGTAGCCGAAGAAAGTAATTGGGTAACGAGAAATATGACGGAAATTACACCTCTGGAGAGTTTACCGAATCGCTTTTCTTGGTATTCGTAGATGGAGACTACGCCTATTTGCAGGAAAAAAGGCAGAAACAGAGCCATGATCAGAATGATGACTAGTGGATAATTGAGGTGAATGGCAATGACTGATAGTCCCGAACCGTATGACCAAGCAGGCGCACCCAAGAAAGTCATCGCACTAACGTAGGTCGCCAAGACAGAGATACCAATTGCCCACCAAGGCGTAGTTTTCCTACCGATGTAGAAGTCTTTTGCTGTACTCACTTTTTTGGATAGCACAAAACCCAAAAGCAAGTTTGCGAGCAGATAGATAATAATGATAGACCAATTTAGCGTACCTATTTCACCCATGTTTTGTTTGTTTTACTTTAGTAACGGACAAATAATAACTTCCCGATTTGTGACCAAGCGTAGGCAAGGCATCCCCGCCCGTCCGCTTTGCGGTTCATTCGCTTGAATGTTCTCAACATTCACCCTTTGGGATCGCTCACTCATGCTAGCGGTTCTTTTCGTTAAAAAGATACTTAATCTTTTGTGCGAGCAACACTACAAGAATGTTAAAAAGCCTCGCCAGCCAAAAGGATTCCTACGTTAGACTCAGAAAAGGGAACCCTTACATCCCTTTTGCTG
>JBCDKV010000172.1:0-8663 GCA_038746215.1 Bacteroidota bacterium
AATAATTCTTCGTAAAAATTTGTTAGTTCCATATGACCAAGGTAATCCTTTTTTTCCATACCCACAATTAATCTTGAAGTGCCAGAGAAAAGAGCAAAATATACCACTCTTATGAAGATGCTCTTACTGCTCCTAACAGCGACTTAGAATTTTCTAATGCTGAAAAACTAGCAGTCTGGATGGAACAAGCCTTATTTTTTGAAACTGGTGGTACTGGTGGAGTAATAGGAATGTTCAAGGGGAGTAAGCAATTGATGAATCTTCGCCGAACAAATCCTAATGCGTTCAAGAAGTCATTAAGTCGGATCAATTGGGGTAACTATCTTGAGAATACATTAGGGGTTAAAAAACCAACGAGTAATGTTGCATTGCATGCACACCATATTGTAGCTAAGATTGGCAACAAAAAGGCTGCCCCATTCGCAGAAAAATCCAGAGAAATTTTAGAAAAGCATAATATAAACCCATATTTTGACAAGGATAACTTAGTCTGGTCACCTTCTAAAAACGTGCATGGTGCTAAACAGCAAGAACTAATCTACGATACTCTAAAAAAGGCAGATGATTCAGGTGCAGACGAGTCAATGATAAGACAAGTATTGAGAGAATTAGGTGAGAAAGCTGCGGCAGGAGACCTATAACTAATTTTTTATATGAAATCATTTGAATTAAAAGACTTGCTGAAGTATTCAGCTATCGAATACTATAGATATATTGAGAATAGTGGTGCTATTATTTCTTTTGGAATATCTACAGACTCTGATATGTCCTCACTTACTTTCTGTTATAATACACAAGAATGGCTGAATAAAAGTCTTAAAAGTACTGCTGCATATAATACAAAAAATAACGATGCCTTACTTCCATTAGACATCGACAGATGGTTATTAAATGAATGGAAGAGTGAGATAGATGACTACTGGAAAGAGGATAAATATCAATCGTTATTATCTAAAATGTATTCACTGTATAAATCTCGAAATGAGGATAACTTTCTAGAATATAAAATCGAAATGTTTGACTTTTTTTGTCAAGTTTTGAAAGAATTGAAGGAAAGTCAAGTATTCAATCAAAAAAAATCAGATTTTTTGCTCTTAGTACAGCAAGCGGATAGTCCAATTTTGGAACAACATAAAGAGAGCCTAAAAAAAATTCTTACTAAGTCACAATGGAATATTTATATTAATGAAATAATGGTTGACTAAACCCTGCTGTCGCATAACGTGCTGCTCGCTGCTACTTACAGAGTAGCAAGCGGACAAAAGTGTAGGCGTCCTCGCCTAAAGGAGTAGTGTAGTAAGCATCACTTCTTCAAAGCATCCACCGAAAACAACAAAGCAACCTGATAATCGGCTTCTTGCAAGAGACAAGTGCGTATTGGTAATGAAAAGTGCGAAAAGCGCACAATCAGTCCTTTTTTTGTGTTCCATATCGTCAACTTGCCTTAACGAATATTTAACACAATTTAACAATTACGCCTTCTGCAATTTATGTGGATTGACACAATTCAGACCATTGATTTTGGCAAAATCAGAAGTATTGCGACTAATTACAGATAGATTATAGATCAAAGCAGTAGCAGCAATGAGGGCGTCAGGTAGCTTGATTTTGTAGTTTTTTCTCAACTCAATGGTGGCTTGGGCGATCTCATCAGAAAGTGCCAAAACGAGGGCATCTTCAAAAAAATCGCTAAGAATTTGGTAGGCTTGAGGTGTGGTATTGAAGCCCAAGACTTCAATTTTAGTGATGATAGAGACCTTTGGAATGTCATTGATTACCGTGTGCATAAATGCCATGCCCGCAGCAGGCAGGCTTCCTCTAAGGTAATCAATAACGGCATTGCTATCAATCAGATATTTCGTTCCCATTCGTTACGACTTTGAGTAATGTGTTGTTGCAGTTGCTCCCCGATGTCGTGCGGCAATTTAGCGGCATAGCGATCAGAAAGTTGCTCTTTTGGCTGAACGTTTCTTTTCAGCACCTTAATGATATGGAGTTCCTCCAAATCCAACAGCATCCTAAGTGCTTTTTGATGAGTAAGTTGAATGACTAAGGTATCCATGATGTATTAGTTTATATGCAGTAATGATTCGATTTTAGTTTTCGCAATGAAAGCATCCATAAGAGAAAGCACCGTTTTTTTCTCCTCCCAATTAAGGGTCTGCACTTGTCGGAATCGGGCTAAAAGCTCCTTCTCCAATCCCATCTGTTTGACGACCTCATCGGTTGTTCCATTCATTAAATAATCCACTGTCGTATCCAAAACCTTTGCCATTTTGGTCATGGCTTGAGCGTTGGGCTTGGTCTCCCCTCTTTCATATCGCGAAACCTGTGTGAAGTGGACTTCAATTTTTTGGGCAAGTTGTGCTTGAGAAAAACCCTTTTTCTTGCGCAAATCCTTCAATCGCTCTGCAAAGTTCATATTAATAAGCAATTTTTACAAGTTTATACTACAAAAATACCCCAAAAGTCAAGCAAAAACAAGAATTAATAGACATGTGGACTAAAATTAGATAGTCAAACCCTTGATCGGCTAAGTAAACCGTTCCCCATGATCGTCTAGGTGTTCCACAACCATCAAAATAAAAAACGGGGTCGATTGTCCCATGATGCGTCAGGTGTTCCCCCTAATCGGCTAAGTGTGTTCTACGCCCCCTAAAAAAGGAAACGGATCGTCGAATGTCTTTGACTTCGATGCTGTATGCTTGCCTATACCGCTTTTCAAAACATTCAAAGTTAGACGAAATTAGGTAACTTCGTTCATCAAAAGTACTTCATCATGCATGGACACAAAATCATTAATCAAAATGGCTTACATTTTCTGACTATGACCACTGTTGGTTGGGTAGATGCTTTTACTCGACAAAAGTATCGAGAGATCATCATAGATAGTCTGCGCCACTGCCAAAAATACAAAGGTCTAGTCATCAATGCTTACGTCATCATGTCCAATCACTTGCACTTAATTGGCTATGCCAAAGAAGGCTATGAACTTTCTGCTATTGTAAGAGGTTTTAAAAAATTTACGTCTAAACAAATCATTCAAGACCTTATCCAAAATACAAAAGAAAGCAGAAGCGAATGGATGTTACGTTTGCTAAAATACTATGCCAAATACAACAAGAACAATACGACCTATCAATTTTGGCAGCAACATAATCAACTAATAGAGTTAGTTAGTCCAAAATGGATTTTGCAAAAAATTGCCTACGTACATTTGAATCCAGTAAGAAATGGAATCGTCGAACTAGCAGAACATTATGTGTATAGTAGTGCAAGACAGTATCTAGGAAAGCATGGATTATTGGAGGTAGAAGTCATTGATTTGGGTTCATTGGAAGGCTATATTTCGATCTAAATGTGTCAAAGAGCAGTGTAAAATATGATGAGCATATAGCATCCAAGTTACAAACTTGAACGATCCGTTTTTTTGTATTTGGTGGTGGGGAAGACTTGGAGCATCGGGGGTATTACGAAAGGCACTCCCATGTCGCTAGAAGAGATTAAAGGAAAATTAGCAGAAAGGGGTGGTGTAAAGACAAAAGATGTTGAGGTTACAGAAATTAAAATATCAAGTGCAGATGTTAATGAACAAGATTAAGTATACAGTTATCCTAATATTTATTTTTTCTTTCAAGACTACAGCCTGTGAATTGTGTATCGATAGTATTTTTATCAACAAATCTAAGTTAAACTTATTTCTCAGTAATGAGAAGGTGATAGATTTGAAATTAAAATATCGCCAAGGTGATATACAAGCAAAATATAAAGGATACCGATTTATTGTAAAATTTGATGAAGTTTACAACAACGCATATGCTAGTTCTATAGTAAAGAAAATTAATGACTCACAGAATCCCTTTTACTCGGGAAGAGTACGTGAACCTATTGGCTATATTTTATATGATATAAACGATCATGTTTATTTTGTGGAGATGTTTAAACACATAAAATTGAAAAATGAATCGATAGAGATAGAAAACATTCTTAATCAACTATGCTACACAAAAAAAATTAAGAAAAAATTATACATCACTATTGTTAGAGCCAAGATGGTCTAGGTGTTTCCCCTGCTGGCGCATAAGGTGCTGCTCACCTGCTGGCGCATAACGTGCTGCTCGCTGCTACTTACAGAGTAGCAAGCGGACAAAAGTATAGGTGTCCTCGCCTAAAGGAGTAGTGTAGTAAGCATCACCGCTTCAAAGCATCGACCGAAAACAACAAGCCAAACTGATAATCCGCTTCTTGCAGCAGCAGGTGCGCTCGTTCCTCTTTAGTCATTTGCTTTTTGAGCAAGTAGGCATTGAGTATCTCTAGGTTTGCGAGGACGTGAAGTTGAGCAGGTGAGGCGTGATCGCGTTGGTTGCCAGAGCTGTTGGGTTTTGTTCGCGCCATTCTTTAGCGGTTCTTCCAAAGACGGCGATGTTGAGTAGGTCTGCTTCGGAGGCATATTGTAGTCCTTTGGTGCTGCGTGTAAGTCCAGAAGGCAGTGCAGCTTTTACGCCTTCGGTGTGGAGTCGGTAGTTGAGTCTAGACCAGAGGCGTTTGATGGAGAAGGCGTTGTTTTCGATAAAAGAAGTAATGAACTGAAAATAGAACTGTGGGCTGAGCCAGTTGGCAAGGTGGAAAGCGACTTTGATGTGTCCATAAGTGCCACCGTAGCGTCCTCTTTTGCTGATGAGTGCCTTACCATTAGTCTGTTCTATCCATTTTTCAGTAGACATCAAAAAAGTATTAAGACCTGCTTGCTGTTTAAAGTGGTCGAATTCGACCACTTTAAAATCAGGGTTGTGGTGTTGTTCCCACTCGCCCAAAAATTCAATAGTCGTCCTAGCTCTCAACCAACGTCTGAGTAATTCCTTTGCCTCACCACGCTCTTTAAACTCACCAAAATTACACATATCCGTTAAGCAGAAATAAGCATCTTCAATTGCTTGTCCAGTATAGCGCACAGGTCGTCCGCTGACTTTAAGATTAGCCATGAGTAGTAGATTAATAAAATGAAAAATAGCAATGACCTGTAAACCCCTAATCGGCTAAGTGTGTTCTACGCGAACTAAAATAGGAAACGGATCGTCGAATATCTCTGACTTCGATGCTGTAGGCTTGTCTATTCCATTTTTCAATCATATCCAGAGTAATGCGTCAAAGAGCGGTGTAAAATGTGGTGAGCGTATAGCATCAAAGTTGCAAACTTGAAGAATCCGTTTTTTGCATTTGGTGGTAGGAAACGTTGTAGCAATGGCATCTATAGTGACCAAGCTATCCTTTAAGTCAATCATTTTCAAGAGTTTAGGAATTGCTGTTTTTTCACAGCTTTTCTTAATCTGTAATAGATTGACCAATGCTCACGCTGTGATTGATACAGTAGGCCGTCACAATTTGGAGCGCACTACGAGTATGCTGATTGCTTCTACGGCTAGCTCTGAGTGATTTTCCATCAACGTAAATCATTTTTTTGTTATCAACACGAGCATTTGGAACTGGAAAATCAGATTCCTCAAATTCTTTTTCAGCAACAGCAGCTTGTAACCATGCAGCTAATAACTTAGCAAAGGCTTCTTTATCAAGCAATTGTAGTATCTGGCTAAATAAATCGTGAGAAGGAAAATTCTTCCCATCCAATAGATTTTGAGCAATCAAAAATGCTTTTTTGCTTTTGCAATAGGCAGAAAAGGCGACATAACTATCTGTTCCTACTATAATCGCCAGTACTGTAATCGCCAGAATATCATGAAGCTTGTAGCGTTTTCCCTGTGCCTTACGCCAGTCTTTTATTTGCTTCACTTCACTAACTAATAACTCTACAGAACTCAACTTATTGAAGTTTTAATCTTTTTCAAAACTCCAAAAATCGCACTTTTTTAGCACTTTATATATTATTAGAATTTTCTTACGTTCGCCCTGCACCACTGTTTATATACTACTGATTATCAGCTAATTACTACATAAAAGAGTAACCTGATTGTGCAAAAATGGACATCGTTCGTATAAATGTGTACTGTGAGTGCGAGCAGAAAGGCTTTGTTGAATAAAACTAGGTACGCCCAATAATTTTGTATTAGCTGTACGAAGTCTTAGTTTTGTCAATATCTTACTTGAAAACAGCCTGAGACTTCATATAGCCTGAGTTAAAAATTAGGCCTATACGAAAGTTTTAGGCAACACTCAAAACAAGTTCTAGTGAAGCTCCTGAGATCGCGCAACAAGTATACCCAAGGTTTTTTATGGACGGAAACACAAATTCGCAGTTATTTTCTTGGGAAAAATAACTGCAAATTTGTGTTTCCGTCCGAGGAGACTTATTAAGCATAACTATTGCGCAATTTTTCTGAATTGACTCAGGCTGTTTTCAGGTAAAATATTAGGAGAAATAAGGCTTCGTACAATCCTCGTTAAAAACTAAAAATGTACAGTAGCGTACGCTTATCATCCGTACTACCTCTAGCTCCATTCATTTCACTGCACAAAGCATAAATCCGCTATGAAGATAAAAAAGCAAAGAGTCGTCAAAATCATTGAGCAATTGGATGCGATCATCGCAAAAATGGAGGTAGACGAAGCGCAATTACAGGAAATACTGCAAGCAGTAGATGATAAATATGCTAAAAGTGCGCAGAATCTAGTCAACTATGTGTCGTTTAGAAGTTTTGAT
This sequence comes from Bacteroidota bacterium, assembly GCA_038746215.1. Classification (GTDB taxonomy): domain Bacteria; phylum Bacteroidota; class Bacteroidia; order Chitinophagales; family Saprospiraceae; genus JAAUTG01. The sequence goes on from JBCDKV010000172.1 coordinate 6,656, forward strand.
GTTCGCGTCATGCAAAAATACCTAAAAAACCTCGGTTTGACCCGCTTCGTCAATGCTCAAAGCCACATCAAAGCAAGTGTTTTGACGATTCGCTACCTGCTGGGATTGGTGGTAGAAGAGCGTACAAAAGATGCGCTAGCAAAGCAGTGGTCGGTGAAAGAAGGGCAAAAACAACTACGGATCAATACGAAAAATTTGCTGGGTAAAACCAATTCGGAGCGTAGGGTCAGAATCATGGTCACGCAGCCGACAGAGGCAGCGGAAAACTACGATTTAGTGAAGCAAGCGGTCGAAAAAGGGATGGATATTGCTAGAATTAATTGTGCGCACGACTCGCCCGAAGTTTGGTCTAAAATGATCGCAAATATCAAAAAAGCAGCGGCAGAACTGAACAAAACGGTGAAAATTGCGATGGATTTGGCAGGACCAAAAATTAGGACGGGGGAAATTGTGCCAGGTCCGCGTGTATTGAAATGTAAATCCCAAAAAGATGCGCTTGGAAAAGTGGTAGCATTGGGTCATGTGATTATGGTCTCCGAAGCAGATTACGCGGCTACACCAAATACTTTACCCATAGCATCAGGCGATCTCAGTCAACTAGCGGTAGACGATGTCCTTAAACTTGCTGACGCGAGGGGAAGAAAGAGAAAACTCAAAGTGACGACTTGTGAAAACGGTCGAGTCATAGCCGAAACAGAAAAGACGATCTACTTTCAGTCTGAAATGGTATTGCGTCGAAAAGCTGATGTGTCGCTCGAATTAGTGGTGGGTGACCTGCCACCTTTAGCCAATGCTATTACCCTCAAAACGGGTGACAAAATATGGATACGCAAAGAACAAGCCTTGGGTAGTCCTGCAGAATTTGATGAAGACGGCGGACTGATACAACCTGCCATCATCTCTTGCCAGATGCCCGAAGTATTCGATTACATCAAAGCAGGAGATCGCGTCTTTTTCGATGATGGCAAAATTGGTGGTTTCATCACGGACGTAGACGAGGGCGTTTTTGAAGTTGAAATCTCGCGGGCTAGGGCGACGGGTGCTAAATTAATGGCTTATAAAGGCATCAATTTCCCCGATTCTGAACTTGGTTTTTTTGGCTTGACGGAAAAAGACAGAACTGATCTGGCTTTCGTAGCAGCACAGGCCGACATCGTCAATTTTTCCTTTGTGAATCGACCACAAGATGTGACGGAACTGTACGAAGAACTGAGAAAGCTCGGTGCATTGGAGCGACTGGGAATCGTGCTAAAAATAGAAACACAGTTTGGTTTTGAAAACCTCGTCCCTATCCTACTGGAAGCCATGAAAACGGGCAACGTCGGGGTTATGATTGCGCGCGGTGATTTAGCCATTGAAACGGGTTGGGAAAATATCGGGCAAATCCAACAGGAGATGCTATCTATCTGTGGTGCGGCTCATATCCCCGTGATCTGGGCAACCCAAGTTCTAGAAAATTTAGCCAAAAGCGGTCTACCTTCTCGTTCAGAAATTACAGATGCAACTACTGCCCTACGCGCCGAATGCGTCATGCTGAACAAAGGACCTTACATCAACCAAGCCATTGAGTTATTGGATATTATTCTCTCTAAAATGGAGGCTTCGCAAAACAAAAATGAGGCAATGTTACCCAGATTGAGTTCCACTTTAAAGGTGAATGCTTAGTTGAATTGCTCAATTGTTGAATTGCTGCTAATGAATTTATTAAGAATATCCTGCTAAGCTTGTAAAAAGATTCTGATCAGTAGGCTTTTACAACCTCAGAATGGTAGACATTACCGAGCAGTTATTGATGCGAATAACGGGTAAAATACTCCATTCTATGGTAATAATAGCTTTGCTAAACTTTTGAAACTTAGTAAAGTGCTTGAGATCGTGCAACAAGTATGCCCAAAAGTTTTTTATGGACGGAAACACAAATTTCAACTTATTTTTCTCCAAAAAATAAGTTGAAATTTGTGTTTCCGTCCGAAGAGAATTACCGAGCATACTTGTTGCTCAATTTGCG
>JBCDKV010000173.1:0-8616 GCA_038746215.1 Bacteroidota bacterium
GATATCCATTGACCTAACGGGCGTCTCTCAACTTGCCGCAGAAAGTTTTTTTCAAAGGGGAAAAACTTTCTGCTAGGGGGATTTTAAGGGCATGAAGCGTTAAGGTTTTAACGCTTCTTGCCCTTAAAAATCCCCCCTAGCAGAAAGTTTTTCACCTTTGAAAAAAACTTTTTGCAACATTTTGAGATACGCCCTTTAGGTAAATAGAAAAAGAAGTTAGGGAGTTTCGGCAAGTTTATCTGAACGAAAGAGCAGTCGACACTTTCGTTCAGATAAACTTGCCGAATTACCAATTCCATACTATAAAATCACCTGATCCAATTCTTCCACACTTGCCACTGCCGTTTCCACCATAGGTAAATAGAAGATATACTCACCTCCTTCCGCTGCTAGAATATCTTCTTTTTGGGCCTCGAAAGCTGCCTCATCCAAAACGGCGATTTTATTGCCGGGTAAAATAGCCACCAGTTTATTTTTTGCATTTGGATTGACGCTGAAATAATCCCTGCTTGAATCGTTAAATTTGACGACAGCACGATCATCGGCGGTAATCAAAAAGACCTGAACGGCTTCTTTGAAAATTGGCGTATTGTAAACACCATCAAATTCAAAGCTGGCTGCTAACTGTACCCGCTTTGGGTCTTTGTAGAGGACATCGTAATTGTACACACCAAAGTTTTGTACCTGATAGCTACGAAGGAATGCTGATCTTTGTAGAGCTACCTCACTAGGTCTGTTCGCCGTTGCTATTGCCGCTTCGTAGGCTTGAAACTCTAGACGATACGCTTCCATCGCCGCTTCGTAATCATCGCCCGTCAGCACGGGAACTACTATGATGGAATAGTCCTTGCGATCAGAAGTCAGGATGACCTGATATTCCTCACCTTTGATATGTTTGAGTTCAATATCTGTCCAGTCCTCAGAATAAATCCAAGTATTATTAGAAGGTGCATCTTCTGGACTATCGCCATTGTACTGCCAAACGACGCCTTCTTTGTCTTTCAAACTTGGAAACTGCGTATAGTCTAGCTCGAAATTAAGGGCATATTCTTTTTTGAGTGTTCTCGGTCTGCGAGGTGGCTGTGGTGTGCTAACTGCCGCACGAGCGGGTGTAGCAACTTCGTTTGCCACCGCTGTGTTTGGTGTGGGCTGTGAAGTTCCCAAGTTGTCCCAGTTGCCTTGTTCTTCGTCAAAATACCAGAAATCGTAAGCACCGTCTACTTCCGAAGCCATATTGACGTTCAGTGCTTTACCTTCGGCAATAAATACAGCTGTACCATTCGCTTTACCTTCGATTTCAAACATGCCAGCGGTTTGCATCCATTCTTCGCCTTCGTCAGTGATAACGGTCATCGGGATACCGCTCGCAATGATTTGCGCAGGCGTATGAAACTCGCGATATTCAATATCGACTGCTCCTGTCACTGCTTGTCCGTTTGCATCCACAAAGGCATTGGCTGGCACTTCAATGGAAGAACCGTTGTCCATGCTTATCGTTTGCGCTTCCGCTGCATCGACGGTATGGACTTGCTTATAGACTTCAATGTTTTCCAGAGGCTGCTGAATCGCTAATTTTTCGATCTTTGCTTCCAAAGTTTCCGTTGTGGATTCCGTCGTAGTGCTTTGGTCTTGGGTTGTATCTGCCGTATTACAGTTCGATAACGTAAAGGCAGCAATGGCCAAGATTAAAAGTTGCCACTTTGGGTATTTCATACCAGTGAGTTTTAAGTGAAAAAATATGCTAGCTATTGTCCGCTAACTATTACTATCCTATGTTATTATAATCCAATATAGAAACAAAAGATACACTAAAATTCAGCATAATTTCAATAAGATGCAATTAAATGCTAATTTTTCTGACTACTTTTGATAGATTGATTGTTAGGTCTCAGATTTGTTAACATTTTACTTGAAACCAGCCTGAGTCAATGCAAGAAATTCGCGCAACAAGTATGCTCAGTAGTTCTCTTCGGACGGAAACACAAATTTCAACTTATTTTTTGGAGAAAATAAGTTGAAATTTGTGTTTCCGTCCATAAAAAACCTTTAAGCATACTTGTTGCGCGATCTCAAGCGCTTTACTAAAATTTTTTTCAGGTATCACCAAAAACTTCGTACACCCCTAAATAAAAATCATCAAGCACGATTTTATTTCTGTCCGAAGGGACTTTTGAAAATTAAACCAATATTCGTTATATTCGGTTTCCCGATATTCAAACAATAAACAGCTATGGATTTAAGAGAAGCAAGAGCAAGACAGGAAATCGTCCGTCATCCTTGGGAACTGGCGCGTTTTGAAGTCGTAAACGATATTTTGTTGCAACACTTTAAAGCGAGTAATCGCCTGAAAGTACTGGATTTGGGCTGTGGCGATACCTTTTTTGTAGAAAACTTATCGAAGCGTTTTCCAAACAGCCAGTTTTACGGTGTAGATATTGAGTTTCAGGAAGATGATCTGGCTTATTTTGCCGATGCCTTTTCGGACAAAGCTATTGCCGTCTATGACTCGCTGGAAAACATGGAGCAGGCAGAAAATATCGAACAAATTGATGCCGTTTTGCTGCTGGATGTCGTTGAGCATATTGAGCATGACATCGCTTTTTTAAAAATGTTGCGTGCCAAAAACTACATCACCGCCCATACCAAAGTCTTCATTACCGTCCCCGCTTTTCAAGGACTATACACCACGCACGACGACTTTTTAGGACATTATCGCCGCTACAACAATGCGCACTTGGTAGATACCATTCAGCAATCGGGCTACCAAAAAATCAAGGTAGGCTACTTTTTTTGGTCGCTATTGCCTGTTCGCTTGCTGAAAGCCATCAAAGAGCGTTTGTTTGGTAAGGACAAAGTCTCAACGGGCTTGGTGGAATGGTCCGGTAGTGCTAGTCAAACGAATTTCATTAAACAGGTATTGATTTCAGATTATAGAATTGGAGCTTTTTTTAGAAAAATTGGAGTAAAGTTGCCGGGGCTTTCTAACTATATTGTGATGAAGCTGAAGTAATTTGAATAACGACTGTACAGATGTCATTTTTCTTGATATTCGACTCAGATATAGTTCAGGTTAATATCCGCAAAAGATTACAGAAAAAAGAGGAGCAGATTACATAGCTACACTAGCCGCTTTTCTGAGTGTACTTAGTGTTTCAAATTTGTGTTTTGTCCAGTAGTATAATTTGTTTAAATCCGTCTAAGCTATGAAATCTACCTTACCATTTTACCGCACTAGACGATAAGTAAACCCGTGCTTTCACTCACTCCAAATACAATAACCCATCGCTCAACCCTCATAATATTGTATTTTATACTCATAGCCTTGCTCCACCAAAAACAACTGGCGTTTTAGTCCGAACTCTTGCTCGACCGTACTTTTAGAAACTAAAGTATAAAAATGAGAACGTCTCTTCTTTGGACGCAAAATTCGACCCAAGCGTTGTGCTTCTTCTTGTCGGCTACCGTAAGTACCTGAAAGTTGAATCATCACCGTCGCGTCGGGTAAATCAACTGCAAAATTGGCGACTTTGGAAACGACTAGCACCTGAAGATGTCCAGACCGAAAAGCGGCGTACAATTTCTCTCGTTCGGTATGTTTGGTTTTTCCAGTAATGAGGGGCAATTGTAAATCTTTAGCTACCGTTTCCACTTGACTGATGTATTGACCAATCACCAAAATTTGATCTTCGTGGTGCAACTCAATCAGTTCCTTGGTCAGATCAATCTTTAGTGAATTTTCCGCAGCGATTCTAAATTGTTGACGCTTAGGGGCGTAGGCGTAAGTCATTGCTTCTTCCTGTGGTAATTCCAAGCGATACTCCGTACAATAGGCTTCTGCGATATAGCCACGATTTTCCAGCAATTTCCAAGGCAAATCGTAGCGTTTCGGACCAATGAGCGCGAAAACATCATCTTCTTTGCCATCTTCGCGCACCAAGGTAGCCGTCAGTCCCAAGCGTCGTTTGGCTTGAATATTGACGGTGGCACGGAAAACGGGTGCAGGCAGCAAATGCACTTCGTCGTAGATGATTAAGCCCCAATTGTGTACAGTGAATAAGTCGAGATTTTTGAAATCATCTTGCCTTGATTTGCGCCAAGTCAGCATTTGATAGGTTGTGATCGTAACGGGCTTGATGTCCTTGTTCACGCCCGTAAATTCACCAATTTGCTCGTATGATAGCGTCGTTTTAGCCACAATTTCTGCACGCCATTGATGCACCGATACATTGTTGGTTGTCACAATCAGCGTATGATTAGAAATCGTCGCCATCGTACCAATCCCAATGATGGTTTTCCCAGAACCACAAGGCAGCACGATGATGCCATTGCCACCACTTTTTCCACCCACTTGATAGAAAGCTGTCACCGCTTCGTTTTGATAGTCGCGCAATTGAAATTCCTTGCCCTTGGCATCTATTTTTCTCAATTCAATACTCAAATCATCTCCTTGCACATAACCGCACAAATCTTTGACAGGAAATCCAATTTTAATCAGTGCGTGTTTGAGTTCACCTCTATCTGCTTTAGCAATTTCAAACTGCCCTTTTGTTCTCTTTTTGAAAAAACCTTGGACGGAATCTTCGTGCTTGAGTTGTTCGAAAATGAAGTGATCGTAAACATTTAGGAGGAGCGAATCTTCTTCGCCTGCTTCTAACACCAGTTTGCCATAAGTCTCGTACCAAGCGGCAATATCTGTCCGTACATTGGCAGGCACGCCGTAGCGAGAGAGTCGCTCCAAATCTTTCAGCAGTTGTTCGAGGGAGAGTTCCAGTGCCGCCGCATTCCAAAGCGAGAGCGGCGTGATGCGATAAGTATGTATGAATTCGGGTGATTTTTCTAGTTCCGCAAACTGTACCAAAAAATCGCGCCCCTCTTCGTAGCGTGGATGCTGCACCTCGAGCATCATGGTGTGGTCACTTTGAACAATCAGTGGTCCGTTCGTCATCGCTTAATTCTAATCTTATGGCTTGTTTTAAAATCATTCAACAAGTTCTTGACTTTGGTTTCGTCCTTTTTCAGAAAAGAAAGGGTTTGTTTCGTTTTATCTACTTCAACCTCAAAAGGCATTTTTAAGATGACCAATAAGACAGCATCGTAGAAGGCTTGGTCGGGGATCGTATAGACAATCCACTCTCGGCGCGTAATTTCGATTTTCTTTTGCTCAACAACTTGCTTGGGTTCGTCTCTTTGTTGCGGGAAAATTGTTTTGGCTACCTTTGCTAATGGCTGAAAGGCTTTGTTTTGATGTTCGACAAGCATTGGAATTTGCTTATCCAATCGCATTTTTTCGTACAACTTTTGAGGCATTTTGATTAAGCGAATGTTAGGTGTAATATTGGCTTCTGTATAAAAATCTGCCAGTTTTTGTCGCTTCAATCCTTCGTATAAGCCATAGCCTTCGTAGAGCGTGAAAACGTCGGTTCGACTGGTCCATTCTTTTATTTCCATCACCAAATTTTGAGGAACTGGTGTGTTGGACAGCTTAGTTAAGAAAGACAATAGATCGAATTCAGGATGTTCTACCAAATGACTTAAGACGTATTGTTTTTCTAACTTTAAAATGATTTGAACGTCTTCTTTTACGACGCTGGTAAAAGGCAACAGCGCTTGCAAGACCGCCATCGGATAGCAGGGTGAGTCTACATAGATTTCAAAGTTGGGTTGAATGGAGACCTTAATTGGCAAGGCTTCCTTATTGATAACGCTGAAGAAAAGAGGGCTTAGTCGAAAGGCTTCCAAAGTTCCCATTGCTGGCGATTTCCCTTTGTAAGGCTCTTTGCTATAAGCCACTTCCGTATAGCCCAATGTCAACAAAAAGCCTTCCAAAGTACGCTCGATATATCGCCCTTCTACCTTTTCAAAACCTTTTGGATCATCGTCTTTGATGTGGTTCTCTTGAAGACGCCCTCCACCGTAGCGATCTCCTTCCATAAAGTTGTAATAGCGGTCGTACTTTACTTTTTTCTTAGGCTTTCTCCATCCACCTGACTCTTCTATATAAACCTCTTTTGGAATTAAAAACCACGGATTTATCACCTTCACCTTAGCAATCAAATCTGCGGTAGCATACCACTGATTAGGTTCTAAATCGGCTAACACGCCTAAAAAGAATGTACGGGATTGGGAAAGGTCTAAGGTGGGCAGTACGCCCGTCGCAGAACCCCATGAGCTAAAGTAGTCCAACCGCCCGTATAAAGAGCGATTCATTAAGACATTCTGAACGGTGTTATTTTTAAAATACCGATAGAGATACAGTTCTTGCTCCAAGGCAGACATTTGGAGAAAATGATAAAGCGCCTTTTCATCGACTTCGATGTAATTATCCACAAAGGAAGCTTGTTGACTGGTATAGCCGCGATAGACCCCTTCCGTATCGTAGGAAATCCAACCGAGACCAAAGGCAGTTTTATCCAAAAAATCAATCCACCAAAGACCTTCATATTTGTCGTAATCCTCCATGAGCTTTGGGCGTCCGATGAACTTGGTAATTCTTTTGTAATCACTTTTGAGAATCATATTGCCGCTGACGCTCCGTTTGATCTCATATTCTTGGCAATACTGCATAAATTTGAACAGGTCTCTGCGAAGATCATAGATCGCCGAATGTATATCTAAATGAGCAACATCAATATTGGATTGCATGGATTTTTAATTTATAGTGTACTTAGCTGACGTTCTTAATTACGTTCCCGCTTTTCGCCACGATTCGCTCCACTTTTGCCAAGGCAGCTTTTGGAAAAGCAAGGTATTCCTCCGACAAGACGACTACTTCCCTTTCCTTTTGTAGGGCTTTTTCCACCAAAACACGCAAACTCAAATCCGTTATCTTTGCGATTAACAAGTTATCGTGAATGATTTCTTTGCCGTACTTTTTCCGATATGTTCCGAAAGCTGCTTTGTAGCTAGGTACATTTTTTTCTAACCATTCAATGAGTGGATGTCCCCAAAGTGCAGCGGACATATCCGCGATGTGTACCAAATCTGGTGTTGCCTTAACAATGGCGTCAGAAAGCGAATTGAAAAAAGAAATTTGTGCTAAAATCGGGATGAGCGGTAGTGGTGCTTTTTCAAAATCAATGGATAATATGTCATATTTACTCGCACTTAGGTACTGATCGTAAGCCACTTCCTGTTCCTGCCTACCTACTAAGCGATAGTAGGATTTGTTTGATTTTTCTACCTTCTGCAGCATGCCATTTTTCCAGCCCGCTTCGCACCAAGCGGTTTCTTCGTACCTAACTGGTCCTTTTCGCCCATTATACCTGTCTTTACGTTTGATTGGGCCTTCCCAAATACGCATTAAAGTACTCAGCGCATTGGGAGGAAGCCACTGATCGCTGGGCAAATTTGCCAAATGGTGTAAAATGAACGCTGAAAAAATTTCCCCTTCATTCATAAAGGGCATGCGCATGATTAGCGTTCCGTTCATTTTATTCCACTGACTCAATTTGATTTCATCCAATTGCTGCGCATTCAAAATAGCATCACCGTAGTATAATTTTCTGTTTTGATAGACGAGCGTATTTGCTGCTTTTTTACCCCCAGAACGAATGGATTTTAGCAGTTTAGCTTTGATGCTTTCATCATTGGAAGTTCCCTTTTCTCCTATCTTAGTTGACTTAAAAAAAGGAGAGGGTAGATATGGCGTGAAAGCAGCAGGAAAAAGGAAACGCTGGCGTGCTGTTTTCGAGTCGCCATCATGTTTGTCTTCATATTGGACGAGCAATCCGTTCTGCACCAAATTCTTGTGTACCGTTTTTAATAGCGAGCCGTACTTTTGGGTAAAAGTACCATAGCGTCCCCACTTTTGTAGTTCTGGCATAGGAACATAAGCTTCTTCGAGGAAACTAACATCTACAATCCATTGATTGAAGCTCAAAATATGCAGTACTACAATTTCTTCTTCCGATAGTTTTTTGATAACTCCTGCAAGTCCTTCGGCGGATAAAAAATAAGTTTTGAACAAATCATAACTTTTCATTGCCTCTTTGGGAAACTTCCTTGCCTTAGCGATCTTAGCCTTCGTGCTAGCAGTCAATCCACTATACATCTTTAGGTAGGCTGCTTCTGCCGTCGCTTCGTCGTACTTAATAGGTTTTGCCATACTGTTTGAATCTTTCTAAAGACAAAAGTAGCTAAACAGCAGTAGATTTTTAATGCCAATTGGAAAAAGTATTGCAGATCCTATGTTTTGGTAGATAAAAGTGTATCCGATAAAGATCAATAGAGGCAATCATTTTGAATGGAAACCGATCAATCACAGATTCGTATCTACACGTCATTCGGGATGAAAAAGTGCATTTTTATTTTGATCACTTTGTAGAATTGTTGAATTGGAAAAATGTTGAATTGATTGTTCTCAGCCTACCATTAGCAGACTCTGCCAATGGTACAGAACGTCATTATCAATTCGACAATTGAACAATTTTATAGACTACTGGATATTTTAGATTACAAAATATGGGTATGCGAAGTTTGTGGTGATGCCTGAGAAAAATCTTAGTAAAGCTCTTGAGATCGCGCAACAAGTATGCTCAAAGGGTTTTTATGGACGGAAACACAAATTTCAACTTATTTTTTCCCCAAAAATAAGTTGAAATTTGTGTTTCCGTCCGA
>JBCDKV010000174.1:0-8585 GCA_038746215.1 Bacteroidota bacterium
CTGCGTTGGTTGCTGCTATCATCACCACAACGATTCCAAGTATGACTGCCGCCTAGTTGGTGACCCACTTCGTGTACTAGCGTTCCCAAAAAGCTATTGGCGTTCCCGAAAAAACTAGATACACCACTTGCTTTGTTATCTCCACAGATGCTTCCTAGAAAAGCCACGCCACCTACACCACCTCTCGTATTCGCGGTAAAAACGTGTCCAATGTCGTAGTTTTCAAAACCAATGCTGTCATTCAAAACTCCGACATTTTCTCCTAACATCTCAAACGCTTCGTTGCTGTAAGGATCTTCGCTAGGATCGGTGAAGGCAATTTTATCGTTGTCTGCGACCAGCACAACTCGTAAGGATAGATCGCGTTCCAGAATCAAATTCATGCGGTTGGTCATCGTAATGACCGCTTCTAACGGATCGCTAGTACCCGTTACTTCTGCTCTCGCAAATTCACCTGTGGTAGCAAAAGCAGCGCGTAGAGTACGCATTTCTGTCCCGATATTAGACGCTCCATTTTTAGGAAAACTGTGAATATCATGCTCATCTTTTGTTCCGCAAGCGTGCAAAGCATCCCTTTCTGTACTTTTTCTGTCATAAAGAACGTAGAGACCTGTTTCGCCTTTAATTGGATCAATCCAAAGTTCCCCTTTCGTTGTATAAATATAGCCGTGAAAGCCCGAAGTTGTCCAATCAAAATGGGCGCGATGACTTTTATTATCGACACCAATAGCGCGATAAGTTTCGACCTGCGGATACTTTTCAGCTAGTCCACTTTCCATGACGGAAGTAGCAGTTAGCTCAAAATTTACAAATGCATCTTTTCCTACTGGAAAGGCGAAAATATTTTTTGTTGAAGGGTTTTTATCCGCCTGTGTAACCTCAAAAAGCTGTGTTTTAAGCGATTGTTCATCCAGACGAAAAACCTCATATTCTGTCAAATGAGCAAATTGTTTACTCGAAAAGTGAAGGTTTTCTTCGATTGACCAGTACTGCTGCGCCTTGATACTGCCTAGTTGTAGTAGGAAAGTGACGAAAATCACCACCAATAGCCTTGTTTTTATCATTGAACTGACAATTTATAGTAGTTTAATTTGTATTTTGTAAAGAATTTAAAATTTTGTTCTAATAATAGTTGCGAATGTTGCTTTGTTTAGAATTTTTCCAAATAAGATTTTGTTTAACGGGATTACAGAAGCGTGACACTCATGCTACCCCCGTTGGATACCTTTGTGAAGAACACGAACAGGCCATGAGAATTATAATTACTTGATCCGAAATGATGAACACATATAAAATACTTACAGTTACACATAGAACGAGTAAGGTCTCTGAAATTGGAAATTTTGTTGTAAAATATGAGCAAGTCGAGGAATTAAAATCTGTTCTGTCCGACCTAAGACATGTTTTCCAATTGGATGAGTTGATGTATTTAGCTACTTGTAATCGGGTCATGTTTCTATTCAAGTCTACTGCTGAACTCAGCCCAGAGTTTCAGTACAAATTCTTCCGCAAAGTTAATGAGCAATTGTCTGCTCAGCAAATAGAACAATCTGTTTTAGCGTATGAAGGTGCAGAGGCTATTGAGCATTTCTGTTCTGTAGCGGCGTCTATCGATTCGATGGTCATTGGAGAACGCGAAATATTGCGTCAAGTACGACTTGCCTACGAACAATCTCTTGAGTGGGGCTTTACTGGCGATGACATCAGAATTTTGGTAGAATTAGCAGTTCAAGCCTCCAAAGATGTTTATTCCAACACGCGAATAGGGGAAAAGCCAGTGTCCGTGGCTTCCTTAGCTGCTCAGCAATTGCGTAATTCGGGCTTATCTAAGAAAGCTAGAATCCTACTCATTGGTGCGGGTTCTACCAATATGCTCATTTCCAAATTTTTGTTGAAGTATCAGTATTCTAATGTAGCGGTTTTCAATCGGACACTCGAGAAAGCAGAAAAACTTGCGGCATACGTTGGTGGCACAGCACATCCTTTATCCGAATTAGAGTCCTACCAAGATGGTTTTGACTGTATGATTATCTGTACGGGTGCAACGCAAGCTATCATGACACCAGCCTTGTACCAGCAACTATTGACAGGCGAAAAGAGCAAAAAGTTAGTGATCGACATTGCTATTCCGAACAATGTAGATAAAGCGATCCTGAATCAGTACAATTTGGATTACGTAGAGGTAGAAACCATCAAAAGCTTAGCTAAAGAGAACCTAGCTTTCCGCCAAGCAGAAGTCCACAAAGCTGCTCAAATATTAGAAAGTTACCTAGACGTTTTTCCTGCTAATTATCAGAGAAGGAAGATCGAAAAAGCGATGCGTGACGTACCTCAAGAAATAAAAGCAGTCAAGTCGCACGCCATGAATAATGTGTTCAGACAAGAGGTGGATGCCTTGGATGAAGATGCTCGCGCACTGGTGGAGAAGATGCTTACCTACATGGAAAAAAAGTGCATTGGTATTCCAATGAAGGCTGCTAAGAATGCTGTGCTGTGATAGTATGGAATCTAGTATTCGCTCGTCTAACTTTCTTGCCTCTTACTAATTCAACATCACTTATTCGAACGAAATCCCCATGAGCCTCACTTTCCTTGATATTCCGATTTTACATAGTTATTGTTAATATCAGAAAATTACGCAATATATACTCTGTTTGGGATAAAAAAATGCATTTTGATCCCTTGACATTTCTAAATATAAGCTATTAGGAGTACTTTCAAATTTGGCGGCATCGAGCCTTAAAAAACCTTGATTCGCTGAGGAGGTGTCGACCTCCTCCTCAGCGAAAACTTACCCTCAAATTTAGCGGTAAATGATGTGGACAAAACCTATCTTTTTACAAAAATGAAAGTACTTCTTTACCCCGTTTGCAGTATAGGTATGCTCAGCAAGCAGAGAGACTTGTTGAAGTTTCGCTGCATGACATAGAGAATTTACCTGCTGTTTACGTTACTCTTTGCCGATGTCTTGCATGGCTTAGCAACAAAAAATCGTTGAAATCGAAACTATTTTTGTAACGAATTCGTTACATTTTAGAATGCGAGATATAGATATTACACCTGAGTGCCTTGCCTTCATAGATAAACAAGAAGAGCGCGTTGTAAATAAATTTTTTCAGCTACTAGAGGTGATGACCGAGGTCAAAGTGATAAGTACAAATTTTGTCAAAAAGCTAGTGAATTCACCCTTTTATGAACTGCGAATAAGAGCAGGCAATGAATATCGTATTCTCTTGTTTAGTGCAGATCATCCTAATTTCATAGAATCGAATAGGATAATATGCCTTTATGGGTTCAAGAAGAAATCAACCAAAGACTACGATAAAGCCATTCGCAAAGCAGAAAAAATATTAGCAGATTATTTAGAAGAGGAAGAAGAATAATGAAAAAATTAATCAAAGCACAAGATTTAATCGCAGAGCGGTACGGAAAGAAAGGAATCGCTAGTCGGGAGGCTTTCAGAGCGGAAGCTTTTGCTCATTATTTTGGTTCGGTCATAAAAGCTAGACGGAAGGAACTCAATATGAGTCAAACCGATTTGGCGATAGCAGTAGGCAAGCAAAGAACGTACATATCAAGAGTGGAAAATGGAGAAGATATTAGATTATCCAATTTCGCACTTTTAGCTAATGCACTAGATTTATCTATACAGTTTGGAAAAAAGTGATCCGTCTAGCTATTCATCCTACATTTCTCTTTTGAATGTACTAACTTCTAATTATAAGAGAACTACTTAGCTATACTAGCCGCTCTTCTAAGTGCACTCAGTGTTTCACTTCGTGCTTCGTCCCATAGTGGGACTGTAAAGTTTTATCGGTTATTAATCTACTGCTGTTTAGCATAGTAAGTCCGATGAAAAACCGACCGATAAGTATCATAAGTAGCTACCTCTCGCACTTTCCCATTCTGCAACACCACAATATTGATACCTCTACTATTAGGACTATAAGCTTTCCCATTCACTTCAATCTGGCTGAAATTTCCTGAACTGCGTCCTGCGGAGGCAATAAATATGCTGTCTTGCTCGATTTGTACTGCTTCTTGGTTCACTTTCTCCACGAGTATACTATCGTTTGCGATGATGGCGGCGTAGCTTCCGCGAAAAACAAGTTCACGAATGCGGCTGCCTTTTTGCTCCAAATAATTTTTGGTGTACTCATCCAGTCCTTCCTTTGCGTCGTCTTTCACGCTCAGCAAAAGCGTTGCCTCTTTTCGACTATCAATAAATTCTACTAGACTTTGCGAGATGAGGTGTTTGTTTAAAGATTCAGGATAGTGAGCCGCTAGATTTGCGCTTTCGTATAATTTTGTCGGAATGAACACAAAGTATTTTTCTAGTGTGAAGCTCTTCACAGCATCCGCTTTGACCAAGTCCCTGAACTTGGGAACGTATTCGTTGCTTGTGATGAATACCGTATTTTGTTCATCTCGAATATTTAGCGAATCAATCTGATAATTCAAATAGGCTCTAAACTTATTTTTTAGTCTCGAACTGCCATAAACCGTTCTGCCGCAAGTAATGGGCTTTCCAAATTCAGCCGCCATGTGCGTAAGCTTGGCTTGGTCGCAATCTTGCACAAAATCCCAAGCGTAGGGCGGATAAGTAATAATACGATCTGCGGCGGCTAATGCGGGCGACCACAGTTCTTGATTGTACTGAAAATTTTTGCCATTGTGTCGAATATATTCATTCGTCAATAACACCTGAATATCGTAGGCTTGTATCCCCAATAGGCTAGTCAGTAGAACCATTTTCCAAGTGTTAGACCATCTACTTTTGACAATCCCTGAAATGGCAAAAGCGACCACTAAATAATGTAATAGCCACATAAATCTACCGCTAGAACGCAATTGTTGCGTCAAGAAATCAGGGTAGTCTAGCTTCAGGAAAATAGCGGAATTGAAAGTCCATTCGTCACTAAAAGCGTAAAAAGTGGATAGTATACTGAAGAGGAGCAGTGGAAGGACGACTGGTGTTTTAAGTCGCCGAAAATGTCTTCGATTCCAAAACAATACGCCCAAAAGCATCATTAAAACACCCAAACCCAAATAAGCAAAACCTTCGTATTGCCCTTTTTTAGCAGTCGGGAGTGTGGGCAGTAATTGGGAACGCTCCATCGGATTGAATAGCGCATTGAAATTAGCAGAATAGAACCCAAAATCATTGTTAGCCAGCCCCGAACCTGAATTAAAATAGCCCACCGCGTACCAAAGTCCGCCCACCATCGTAAGCGATCCTAAAAATAGCATTAGACTGCGCTGCCAACTCAGACTGCGTTCCACCCAAAGCAACTTAGCGATGAGCGTTGCAGTACAGCCAAGCAGCATAGCAGCAGCATAAGGATGCGTCCAAGCCATCAGAGCCGTGAAGAGGAATTGCAAAGCCAGTCGTTTTTGAGTCGATAAGCTGGTATCAAAATAGAGCCAAAAAGCAGCCAGTAATGCCCAGTGAATCGAGAGAGAAGGATGTACAAAACGATGCAAAAATACGGGTGCTAACAGGAAAAAGGTACTGCCTAGAATTTGTAAAGCAACTTGCCGAACACCCAGTGCCTTCAATAGCCGATAGCCAAAATACGCTTGCAACAGAAAGCTAATCGCGATCCAGACACCATAGAAATGATAGTCCGTCGAGCCGAATAGTGGCTGCAGCAGTTTGAATAAAATGGACATCAAAGGAATGGAGTCCGTCAGACCAATATTGGTCGTCATCGGGTATTGGTAAGTCATGAGTTGCCCCAGCGGAAAAGTCCAATCTTCCTGTTTGAAGTGTTCCCATCCATTGAAACCCACCACGCCATCGCTGCATCGCACAAGCATCCAGTTGGTGTGCGTTGGGTCTAATATTTGCCAGCCAAATTTAAGGTGCAATCCTATCAATGCTATGGCTGACAATAGAAAAATACGCAGCCATTCGTGCTGTTTTTTCATGGAGGGCTAAAGTAGTAATAAAGTCAACAGTTTAGGAATGGTACACAAATAAATTTACATTTTGACTTGCTTTTTCAAGCTGTAAAAGTACTTAAAAAATGAGCCGCAGCTCTGCCATCAAGCTAAGCTTGTGCAATGCCACAAAAGGGTTGAGGTGCTTTTACAACTCAAAATATCTACTCCCAATTTCGATAATTTATTATTTCATCGTTACTAATGAGCAAAATCATAGATTCACAAATCTTTTCCTACATTTGCTGTTCAAAACATCATCGGGTTTCAATCGCCCATCATTTTTTGAGTTGAATGGAACAAAAAGACAACCTTTTTGGCGTACTAAAGACACTAGCACAATATTTTAGATTCATTCTTATCGCCTGTGTGATTACTGGGGTAGGGAGTATCATTATCTCGCTAGTCCTGCCCGTCTACTATCAGGCGTCTACCGTTTTTCTATCCGCTAGCCCAGAACTTTTAACAGAGCGTGGGCTGTTTGGCACAACGACTCGTGATCCGCAGCCTTTTGGCGACAATAATGACAATGATCGCTTACTCACCATAGCAGAATCCGATGAATTGGCGAACTACCTGATTGACCGCTTCAATTTGTACGAGCATTACGATATGGATTCGACGGGTCTAAAGGCTTCGCACTACATCAAAGAGCAGTTTAGAAGCCTCTACGAAGTGAAGCGCACCAAACGAGATGCCATCCAGCTTTCGATGGAAGACGAGACCCCCGAAATGGCAGCCGCCATCGCCAATGCCGCCAGAGCAAAAATAGACGAAATCAGTCTGATGCTGGCGAAAGACTTGCAGCAAAAGCAAATCCAAACCTTCCAGAACAACATCAAGGAGAAAAATGCAGCCGTTCAAATCATTAGCGATAGCTTGAAAGCAGTCCGCAAGCGATACAGCATCTACAATACCGAATCACAGAGTGAGGTGCTATCTGGCTTAATCACTAGTCGGCAATCGAGACTCGCCTCCTACCGAGCGAAATTGGAGCAGTCCAGTACCAACAGGGGCAGAGATACCCTTCGAACGGGTATCGTCGGTTTAGAAAAAGAGTTGGAAAATTTGGAAGACCAACTCAACAACTTAAACGAAGGTATGCCAAGGGTCATGGCACTAGAAGAAGAATACGACCAAGCAGTCAAGCAGCTTACCTACGATAAAGAACGCTTGAAACAATTACGAGCCGCCTATTCCGCTGAGGTCTCTTCGATCATTTTAGTGGAAAGTGCCGCCGTTCCAGTTATTAAGTCTCGCCCTATTCGTTCTATTTTAGTACTCGCCAGCGTTTTTGCTGTCTTTCTGTTTACCACGCTCGGCGTATTGCTCTACGACAATTACAAAGATTTGGATTGGAAAGGAATTGTTAAGCAATAGCTGTGTGTAGCTATTAGCGGTTAGCTATTGGCTGCCCTGCGAAACTTGCGAGTTGTTTACTTTTGTAAAGCTAAGTTTAAAAAGCCTACTAGCCTGAAAAGACCAATTCTCAGGCTGTGCAAACTGTCGAGAGGCTTTCACATGGAAAATTGCTGAATGATCATCGCTATTAGCCGTTAATGCAAATAGTGGGTGAACTGCTTCATTTTATAGTGGCACAGCTTTACTATATTTTTTAGATTCAGGAAAGTGCTTGAAATTGAGCATACTTGTTGCGCGATTTTCTTACATTGTCCTGAATAATAGCTTAGGAAAATATTAAAAAAGGGAGATTCGTACAACCATTACTTGGATACTTCCGCTAGACATTCGTTGCTTTGCGAAAATTGGAGTTTGTTACTTTTGTGAAGCTAAGCCCTACCCATCTTCCTTCAACTCTTCTCGCATCAATTCATCTTCTATAAACGACTCGATTTCCTCATTGTGGTCATAATCAATTTCCTCTTCTGCGGCGTCCACTTTCCATTGCCCATTTTCTAGTGCTAAAACAAAGGTATCTTCGTATTGCTCGTCAAAATTTTCGATGACGCAATCACAAATCGCTTGTCGTTGCGCTTTCTTACAATCTATACGGATGAAGGTCGTCGTGAAAATGGTAGAATCTGATACTTCCTCTAAAATGATCGGTGCGATCTCGTCGATGCGGGCTTGCTCTTTGGCAGTGCTGTACATTTTGACTTGTTCAAATTCATTTTTATCCAAATGCGCTTGATATATACGCACTACTGCTTCGGGCGTGTCGGGATAGGCTTCCGAACCACTCGCGCTGTCTTCTTCGCAGGAGCATAGCAGGAAAGCGCAAAAGTAGCAAAGTATCAATAGTTTTTGTTTCATCACGTAATTTGTTTGATCGTCCATTTTGCGGGCCAAAGATGGACAATAAAATCTACATTTATCACTAGGCGATGAATAATTAGGTGATCTTGCAAAGATAAGTGTTTATTTGGATGTTGATTGTTGGGTCGAAAATGAGGACTCTCTAATTCAGGGAACATGTATACTCCGTTCGAGATAAAAAAGTGCATTTTACGCTGTTGACATTTTTAAGCACAAACTATTACGTGTACTTTCAAATTTGGCGGCATCGAGCCTGCCAAATTTGATCAAGGTTTTTTAAGGACAAAGAAGCGAGAATCGCTTCTTTGTCCTTAAAAAACCTTGATCAAATTTGGCAGGCTCGATGCCGCCAAATTTGAAAGTAC
>JBCDKV010000175.1:0-8552 GCA_038746215.1 Bacteroidota bacterium
AAAATGAAACTAGAATTATTTGATCTCTTAAAGTGTATTACTTTATGAAAATTTATTTCTCAATGTATTCTGGATTAACTAAAGTACTACTCTTACTGTTTAGTTGTATAGTGATGGTTTCTTGTAGTAACACTAATTCTGGTATTGATATTGGAAAGCTTAGCCACTTTCTTGATAACAAAATAGGAAACAACAACTTAGTTGCGTTAATAATACCTGAGACTGGATGTAGTGGCTGTATGAGCAAAGCAGAAGATTTCATCAGGAATATTGATGAAGCAAAGAGAGAAAAAATATTCGTCGTTTATACAAGGATATCTGATAGAAAATTGACTAAAAATAGAATATATTCAATGACAGATGGAAATTTTGATAATATCCATTTCGATACTACTAATGATCTGTACGACACAGGCTACAAAGCTATATATCCTCTTATTATATATTTAAATAAAAAGCATATTGAACGGTTTGAATATTTTTCTGTTGAGCAGCCTCAATCACTGTCTAATCTAGAGGATGTGATTGATGAAATGTAAAGGCAGGTAAAAGTAACTCTTGATTCGTAACGTATTCGTCCTTAAGAGTACCCTTCACAAAAAAGAATCATCTCAGTTTGCAAGCGAGCCATAAAATAGCTGTATAATATAGCAAAGCTATTTTTAGCTAGCCCAAGCAATAGAATATGAGATAAGCATACAGCATCATTGGACAAAGTCCGAAGCATGAGTGTTCTTTCTAAAAAAATACATCAAATCCATGAACACATACTTATGTAAATTGTAATAATGGTAAGTTTTTGCTTGTTTTTAGCAGTGAAAGCCACCCAAGAATTTGTAGAAAAAGTACATCCCATCAAAATCTATGAAAAAGCTAACTGTCGGTGCGTTGAAAAAATAGCCTATCCAAGTGATAGCAAACTACGACTGGGCATGTATCAACCTACTTTTTACGAGCCTATGATCGCTCTTGATCGAACCAATAATGAATTGGAATTCGTCTTTCCTAAGATTGAGGCGAGGATATACCGATATGATTTGGAGCAGCGACAAACTAAAGCTTCTGTATCACTCGACTTAGGAAAAATAGACTTTCCTGAGCCAGTGGACTGGGAAGGCAAAAGCTTACTAAAATCAAGGTTTCAAAGTGATCATTCGAAGGCGTGGTTTTCCAATATCTTCAATTACGAAGGCAATACGTTAGTCAGCTTTAAAAAGAGTAAGCAGTCCTCAGATGATAGACTGCACCACAAGGTTTTTGATAACAACGGACTCGAAGTAGGTGTCTTTAGTATCAGCGAATCTAGTGAGATTGACTATTTACTTGCTCATCGTTCCGCGAATACATTTTTTGCACTACCCGATATGGATCGTTTTGCAGCAGAACCCAAAGGCTTTCCAATTAGCGTTGTATAATTGTTGTCGAAGTAGCCTAGCGAATACTTGCAATAGTGCATAATTTATGTGTTGAATCGTCAAGCTAAAGGGACAACTATGAGGAAAAAAAGGATCGGTCAAAATTTGGACAACTTTATCTGCTGTTTTTAGGAAGTTCCTAGGACAGGAATGATGCTATTTTTGATTTGTTCCTCAGAGCTTGTTTGGAGGGCTATACTTCTAATGTTGTAAAATTTGAGCCTTTGATGACGGGTAATTCTAAGCTTGCCTGTCATCTGTGACGCTAGAGAGGGAAAGATATAAGGAATTGTCCGACGATGAACTGCTTTTTAATATTTACAGTATTCGTCTTGATTATCAATTAGTTGTATACGAAGGCTATCCTGCGGAAATGCTGAGGAGACAACTTGAAGCACGCTAAGGTACCCGATCTTGTCCGAAAGTGTCCGACTTTGTCCTGGTTTGGGTCGTTTTGTCTCAGTTTCGTAGCTCGTAAGGGCTTAACTTTGTATCGAAACAATTCTACAGATGCGCATTTGGGATGTTTTAAGGGATTGCCGAAAACCTTGGATAGAGTAGGTATTAAGATGAATATTTTATTATGAAAAAATTACGTTTAATTATTTCAGCAGCTTTGCTTGCTTGTATTGCTTTGTTCGCCTTTGAATTGAATGCACAGGCTTGTGGGATATGTACGGTTAGTTCTGGTGGATTTAATCATGGAAGTTGTTTCGCCTGTTTTGTTTTAAGAGGAGACATGTGTGTGCTCAGTCCAGGAGGCCCTAATTGCAGTGGTGTTACTGGTGGCGGCGGTGGTGGCGACTTGGTGGTGATAGGCAATTGAAAATGCCTTGCTAAATGTGGTTTAACTGATTAGGCTAATGGTCAATAAGTATTATCTTTAAACGTAATCAATTTGGGTTATTATGAGGAAATTAGACTTTTTTCCAAATATGTTCTTCATATTTTTTATCTACTTAGCTAGTGTTTATCTGCTAATGTCTTGTGAAGATGCAGAAAGCGATAATATAATAGATAGTGCAGTACAACTCAAATTGATTACTTCTGGAGAATTAGTAGTAAGTACAGATAGTCTGTTCACTGTAGAGACTGCTTCCAATTTCTTTATTTCTGGAAGCGAAGAATTACCAGTGCTCACGGTAAGGCTATCCGATTTAATATATGATTTTGACTTAGTATCAGGCACGCAGGTCAGCAGAAAGGAAGTACCGTTGGAGGGACCAAGCAGTATAGGTGATTTTAATCAACTCGATGGCATTGCCAAGTTAGAGGATTCAACCTACTTATATTTTAGTCACTTCTTAAAGGAAGTTTATAAGATATCAAAAGATACTGTTTTCTCTACTATGAACCGAGAAGAAGCTCAACCTCATGAGATTAACTTTATGTCTGCCAGCTATGCACCTATTGAATCCGTCAATGAATACCTGCTCATTAGTACTATTCCTAGTACGGTTTCTAATTTGAGCAAACTACCTGCTATCACTTTATACAACACAGAGACCAATCAAATCAGTCACCCTCTACACTACTCAGAAAAATATGGACAGCATTTTTGGGGCTATCATCCTTATCAATACTTGACGAGTGTGCGCTACATTGAGTCTCTCAATAAATTCTATGTATCTTATCCGATTGAAGATTTTGTGTACGTATACGACAAAGATTTTAATTTTGAGCAAAAGAAGAGTGTTTCCTCAAAGTATATCCGTAAAATAGATTATCTACATGATGAACCTATCCAAGAAGGGCAAGTGTATGATTACAATAAAGATCGAGATTACTTTACGAATCTATCCTATTATCCTCTAGCTTTCTACGATAGCAACAGTAGTCGTTATTACAGGATCGCCAGAAAAGTATTAATAGAAGAAAGTGGAGAAAGGCTGCTAAATTATACAGTTATCGTTTGTGATAGTAATCTAAATGTCCTAGATGAGGTGGAACTAGATGAGCAGTATAGCATAGTATATTCTTTTATGAGTCCCAAAGGACTCATGTTGTATAATACCTCAAAAAATGTCAAAGATTCAGAGTTGCATTATGATTTAGTGAACTTTGTTGAAGTGGATTAATAATAGTTCAGGTTGTTTCCTAATACGTAGGGTCTTCCTTCTCAAAAAACGCTACTCAGGAAAAGAAATGAATCGACTCGGTTTGTAAACCAGATGTAATGTAAGCTTATATAAGTATGTAAATTTATTTCTTGTGTGTTACTTTACCAAAAAATAAATCCCTATCTTACTGACTCAATAAAAAGTAACACCTTGTCCTTACAATTCTTAATCACCCGCCCAATTGCTGTTCTGAGCAGTGTATTCGCACTGCTACTGTTGGGTGGCGTGGTTATGCAAAGCTTACCGATTTCACTCTTGCCCGAAACGTCCATTCCACGTATAAGTGTACAGGTCAGTGCGCCCAATACCGATGCACAAAGTTTGGAGAAGACCATCATTCAGCCGCTTCGCAATCAACTGCTGCAAGTCAATCATTTATGCGACATCCAAAGCCGAACTCAAGATGGTAGTGCTAACATCCAGCTCGATTTTGAGTATGACACCAATGTTGATTTGACCTACATCGAAGTCAACGAAAAAATAGACCAAATCAGCAGCTTGCTGCCTCGCGATTTGGAGCGTCCCCGTGTGCTGAAAGCCAGCGTAACCGACATCCCTGTGTTCTATCTCAGCGTATTGTCGCAGCAAGGAAATAGCTTGGAATTGGCGGATTTTGTGAAGACTGTTTTGAAGCGGCGTATTGAGCAATTGCCACAAGTCGCTTTCGTAGATGTGAGTGGCTACCAGCAAGCAGAAGTGGGTATCTATCCGAACTGGGCAAAGCTGCAAAGTTTGGGGATGAACGAAAAGGATTTAAGTCGTATTTTGGCGCAAAACAACATTGATTTTGGCAGTACGCTAATTCAAGATGGACAGTACCAGTACAATGTTCGTTTCCTATCTGAGATCCGTCGTCCCGAAGATATTGAAGCCCTCTACTTTCGCCACGAAGGTCAGGTATTACAACTCAAAGATATTGCAGAAATACGCTTACAAGGTCGCGACCGTTCAGGTGCTTATCTCTGGAACGGGGAGGCAGCCATCGTGCTAGCGGTCCGCAAACAAGCAGATGCACAGCTCTTTGCCCTAAAAGCTTCTTTTCAGGACTTGCTCACGGCATTTAGGCAAGACTATCCAACACTGGAATTTCAACTTTCTAACGACCAATCAACACTGCTGAAAATCTCGATCGACAATCTGCGCAGTAGTTTGCTGTACGGTGCTTGTTTTGCCATCGTGGTAATGTTGCTCTTTTTCCGTTCTTGGAAAGCTCCGCTGCTGATTGCGATTGCGATTCCCTCTTCTTTGGTCATTACCCTGTTATTTTTCTATTTGCTGAATATTTCCATCAACATTATCTCCCTTTCGGGACTGATATTGGGTGTAGGCCTGATGATAGATAATGCCATCATCGTCATCGAAAACATCCAACAATACCGTAGAATGGGCTACGAGCGCACTGCTGCCTGTGTGCAAGCTGTACAGGAAGTCATTCGTCCGTTGTTGAGTTCTGCGCTCACAACTTGTTCGGTGTTTTTGCCGCTCGTTTTTTTGAGCGGTTTGGCGGGTGCGTTATTTTACGATCAAGCAGTCTCTATCACTTTAGCTTTATTTTCTTCCCTCTTAGTGGCTTATATTTTACTGCCCACGCTATTTCGATTGTTCTTACCCAGGCAGAAAAACCGCCCCGTTCAGCAAGCAGATTTTGTCGATGCCAATAATACCTACACGCGCTCCGTGGATGTGGTGCTGCGCCATTCGTGGCTTTTTCTCCTCTTATTTATGGGGCTGATTGCGGTCGTCATTTTGCCTTTTCGACAGCTAAAGCAAGAGAGCTTTCCGCCCCTTTCGCGCAAGGCGATAGCAATAAACATAGATTGGAACGAAGCCCTCACCTTGGCAGAAAATGAAACACGCTGTAAATCACTACTCGAATTTGTGGATCACAATAGCAGTAGCATTTTTTTGGGGCAGCAACAGTTTTTATTGGAGCAAAGTGGACAAAATAGTAACGAAGCCAGCATCTTGCTCTTCTCAGAGGCAATCCCAGCCAGCAACTCAACAGTGCGAGCTCATCTGCAAAGCCATTACCCCAATGCTAAAGTAGCAATCGCACCACTAAAAAACGTTTTTGATCAAGTCTTTGCTACCGAAGATGCGCCTTTGCGACTACACCTACAACAAGTCAGTAGCAATACCACACCCAGCCTCTACCAAATCGCGCCCCTCCTGAATTTCTTGCGCCAACGAGACATATATCCGCCACCACCTACCCAAATAGAGCAGTACGAAATACGCATTTTAAAAGCAAAAGCACTCCTCTACGAAGTAGACTACGAGACCATCTACCAAAAACTACAAAGTCTTTTCAATGATTATTCTCTTGGAACGCTAAAGACTTCCAGCGACTACATTCCCATTACGATAGATGGTGATCAAGGTGCTTTGTACGAACGCATTGCTACGGCTACGGTGCGCAATCAGCAGCAGCAAACTATTACATTGGCTACTTTTTTGGAGGTACAAAAAACACAGGCTTACAAACAAATCGAAGCAGGGAAAAGTGGCGTTTGTTTAATGTTGGATTTGCCTTTTTTTGATGAAGAACTAATCGCAGCCCTTAAAGCATTCATCGCAGAAGAGACGCAATTATCCGTTTACTTTTCTGGGCAAGCTTTTGAGGATCAGAATAACCTGCAAGAATTAAGCATCATACTAGGCATATCGTTGCTGCTGCTCTACCTGATCTTGGCAGCGCAGTTTGAATCTTTGCTACAACCCTTCATCGTCATTCTGACGGTTCCAATCAGCATCACTGGTGCGGTGTGTACCCTCTATCTTTTCCAGCAAAGTCTGAATTTAGTGTCCATCATTGGTATGATCGTGATGAGTGGCATCGTCGTCAATGACGCTATTTTGAAGGTAGACATGATGAATCGGCTACGCAAAAAATATGATTTAACGACTGCTATTCACGGAGCTGGTTTGCGTCGCCTGAAACCTATTCTGATGACTTCCATTACCACTATACTAGCATTACTGCCTATTTTATTTGCTTCGGGTTTGGGCGCAGAATTGCAGCGACCTTTGGCTTATGGCGTGATTGGTGGGCTGATCTTTGGAACTTTTAGTAGTCTGTATTTTATTCCGTTGGTGTATCGTTTGGTGCTT
Source organism: Bacteroidota bacterium (assembly GCA_038746215.1). Lineage (GTDB taxonomy): Bacteria > Bacteroidota > Bacteroidia > Chitinophagales > Saprospiraceae > JAAUTG01. The sequence goes on from JBCDKV010000175.1 coordinate 6,647, forward strand.
GGACGTGTTAAGGAACAAGCCAAGACTTAGCAATTGGGGTACTAAAGTGTCAACTACTTTTGCGATTCAGATAAACATGTCCAATGTTTAAAATAAATCCTGCTTTCAAAGCAATAATTAAGAACAGAATAATTCAGCCTAACGCTACGTCTTTATTTCATACACATTCCAAAAACAATCGCATATGAAAAGAATCAAGCTAATCATCTACTTCACCATCAGTTGTCTATGCTGTTTTGGGCAAGCAGATACCCTACGTTTATCCCTAGACCATATACTTGAAATTGCCTTGGATAATGCGCTAGATTTAAAAACTGCGGAATCTCAAATTAAAGAAAATCAGTTGGTGATCCAGCGATTACAAGAACAAATCAGACCACGATTGTTTGCCAATGCCACCTTACCCAATCTAAGCAGAGCCATCGAATTGCGCCCATTGCCCGACGGTCGAGATGCTTTCGTGAATCGCTCCACGATGAATAATCGCCTCGAATTGAGCTTATACTACGAAGTGATTGCGACGGGCGGAACGCTCATTGCCAGTTCCAGCTTGGATCGTTTGGACATCTTCAAATCTGACCTTTTTGACTACAACCGAACTTACTTTTTCACACCTATTGCCGTGAGTTTGCAACAACCCGTTTTCAGGTTCAATGAGCTTAAATGGCAAAAAGAACGCTACGATCTGATTGATGCGGAATTAGTGGCTAGCCAGGCGGTGGTGCGAGAAGATGTTTTCCTGAAAGCCGTGCAGTATTACAACCAAGCCTATCAAGCACAAATCGACATCGCGATCAGTCAGAATAAAATTAAGGAAACCCAAGCACTTTACGAGATCAAAAGTAGGCAAGCCGCGATAGCAAAAGCCCAGCGCGTGGAGCTGTTGCGTCTAGCATCGGAACAGCAGTCCAACCAAATTGAGTACGAGCAAAGTATTTTGACTTGGAATGAAGCACTGATGCAGCTCTGCGATTTTTTGCAGCTAAAACAAAGCGCAGCGATCCGATTGGAAGCACCTCCCGACATCGCCATGATTAAAATTGATACAGATTTTGCGATTAGTCTAGCAACTCAGAACAGTCATATTCAGGCGAAAAATACCCTGCGAATCAAAACAGCCGAGGCAGAAATTCAGCGCAACAATATGGACAACGGCTTGGAGGTCTCTATTGATTTGTCTTTGGGACTCAATAAATCAGACGAGCAATTCTCCCAGCTCTATACTGAGTTGCTGGATCGACAAACAGCCGCTATTTCGCTGAGTGTCCCGTTGAATGGCGGAAAGCAGCGACAACTCAATCGAGCGATTGCGGCTGAGCAATTGCTACGCGAAAGACTAGAAATCGAACAAGAAATTACAGATATTACACGAAATGTACGAACGGGTGTACAAGCATTCAATCTACTGGTCAGACGAATTGAGGTGGAACAACAAAACCGAGCCGTCAGCGACGAAATATACGAATTAGTACGTCAACAATTCACACTGGGAAGAAAAGGCATCATCGACCTCAACATCGCACGTGCTGAACAAGAAGCCGCCTTGAAAAGCTATTATTCGACCTTGCTGCGAACCATCGAAAAATACTACGAACTGAGAAAGTTGTGCTTATACGATTTTTTGCTTGGGAAACGGCTTACTCCTTCGGGTTAGAAGCACGATGTTTAGGCTAAACTTGCTCAAAACACCCCTCACCTCCGATTCCGCCAATCAGCATAATTCCAAGATAGCCAACTCACGCCAGCTATTCTAGCTTCAAATCGCTGTCTTTTAGCGCGAATACGATCTTCTAGTATGTCGGCGCGCTTTTCTGCGGTATGCTGCTGTAGTAGATGAAAATCCTTCTCCAGTAAAATATCTTGATGGGCTTCGAGTAGAAATAGATTTTTGTCCGAAGTCCATTCC
>JBCDKV010000176.1:0-8551 GCA_038746215.1 Bacteroidota bacterium
TAATAGTATTGAAATTTACAACACTTTTATTTATTAAATAAATAAACAAAATTAACTATATTTGCAATAACAGATAAAATATAAATGAAACTAAAGCAGAAATCAACAAAAGAACTATTGCCAGCAGCAATAGCAGAATTGATAGAAAAGGATTTTAAAAAAATCAAAAAGGATAAGCGATTTTCTTTTAATTGGGATACGGAGAAAGAATACGAGGTATACAAAATTTATTTGCTTTCAGAGGATAATAAAATACTTGGATTGATGTCTTTAATTGATATTCCAGAGGAATACCGTATTCATTTGAACTTGCTTGAAGTATCCAAAGAAAATCAAGGAAAGGAGAAAGAAATAGACTTTATCGCTGGCTGTTTGATCGCTTTTGCTGCTTCGGCGGCATCCAAAAGAGGTTATTACGGCTTTGTCTCACTTGAACCAAAAACTAAGCTGATTGATCTTTACCAAGACAAATATGGTTTTAGACAGTATGGGAGGTATTTGGGAATAGAGGGCGAAGCTTCACAATCATTAATCGAAAAATATTTAATAGACGATGAAGAAGGAACCGACTTATGAGGATTTACGCAAAGCATACAGTGATGAAGAAATCGTAGAGAGCTTTGTATTTAGAAGTAGCATGAGCGAAGAGGAAAAAGCTGTTGCAGATGCAACGTTCAGGCGTTTGCGTTTGGAACAACTGAAAAATATGTCTGATAAGCAGGTCTTAAAAGCAGAACTGATGCGAATGAAATTGTTGCAACGAGATTATTTTAAGCAAAATAACTATGTTGTTGGCTACTCTTTTGAGGAACAATTAAAAGCGTACATCGGTCTGTTGAAGAAAAGTAGAAAAAGCGTAGCAGAAGATTTGGATATACATCCTACCAAGTTGAGTCGTATTCTGAATGGTAAAGAAAATCCAAATATTGATCTGATGTATCGTCTAGAACGACATAGTGGCAATATGATTCCCGCTACTTATTGGTATCGCCTAGTCACTAAAAAAGTGGAGCATGATATTCGACAAAATGAAGCACATCGTCAGAAGGAATATGAGCGCGTGAAGAATGAATTGGTTTTTTAGGGGTATAGAATTTAGTACTTCGAAGGCAAAGATAAAATGGTATAATTATGAGCATCACGAAGATCATGCATGACATGGCAATGGAGTTTTACGACCAAGCCAAGTTGTCTAAAATAAAGGGAAAGGATGAAGCTTATCAGCAACTTATCAAGAAAGCTTACTTGTTAGAGCGTGAAGCTGCTTTAAAGATGCCATTGGAAGAAGCAGACAATTACTGGCAGTACATGTTGATAAGAAGTGCTGCTCACTTGGCATATCAATGCGGTGAGCAAGAGCAAGCACTACAACTAGTGTATTGGGGCTTAGCTGGTAATCCTCCTGTTTACGAAAAAAATCATCTGGAGCATTTATTGGAAGAATTGAATGAGAGTACACTCAAACCATTCATATCTGATTCCGCTCAAAAAACACTCTATGGCATTCTATCTGCCGCAGACTTAGATCAAGAACAAATTACGGTCAGAGGTATAGAAAGTGAGCAAGTTCGAGTGCTTAAAATCTCAAAGACCATTATTCAAAAAACAGCACGCCATTTGATTGGAGAACTCATACGCATAGAAGGAAAAATACTAAACGATGGAGCGATACTGGTAGAGCAGATTAGATTGTTAGGGTGAGTTTTTGTGGATTTGGTTTGTTGGTATTATACTGTAAACAGGATAAATCTGTGCAAACGAATATACCTGTTTATCTGTTCAAATTGTTTATTCGCTGAATTGCAATTCGTTGATCCTGAGCATATTAACCGAATAAACAATTCAGCAAATCAACAAAGATGGAAATGCACTTTTTTGTTCCATACGCAGTGTAGAAACTATCCACTGCTTTTGTTTACTTGCAAAAGATGCCCAAATTTGTGAACGATTTCCAGAGTTCAGCGCAAAAAATGACATTTCTAAATATTTAGTTTACAGTGTACTTAGTCTAAGTTGCATAAAAAATACATTTTGAAAGCACCAATAGATTTACAATCTCTCGATAACTCAAACCAAGCTAATGTATTTGCCAAAGGCATTCTTGAATACTATAAAGAACTCGGAAAAGATAAAAGTCTTGGTTTAAAGCGGTATGGAATTGATCTACTTAAATGGATACTTTCGATCTCTCCTGATGTGACACCGCAAAAAGCTTATATCATATCTTTCATATTAGGGAAATATCTCTATGTAGAGAGCAAGCCAACCGATAATATTCCAAATTTCACTTTTCCTGACGACCATAAAATGCAGTTAGGAGTTGCTCAAGGATGGTACTTCTTAGTTTCTAATCTAAAGGTTAAATCAGTTAAAGAAAATGGAAAAACTCGACCAGCAAGTGGCAAGATTGCAGTGGTCACAGTAATGATGCGAGGCTGGGTAATGAATCCTACAACTGGACGAAAAGTTATCAAGGATATACCTGTGAATGTAAACAGAGGGCTTTATGTAATGGAGGGTATTCAAGCCTTGGACGGGACTTTTGCGGTTACTTTTCTGGTTGATGAAGGAGTGAAAGAGAGAGTTTTAGGAACCACACAAGTTGATTCTAAATTACTAAATCCTGAAGTAGCCTTTGCTCAGGAGGGGTTTTCTGTTAAAACGAGTTCACGATCTTACAAAGGTCCAAAATGGGATAAAAACACTTCTAATGATCCATTAAATAGTCTTTTTCCACTCACCATGGATTTTGTTGATGGTAAAAAAGACATCTCTTTTAAGTTGAATTGTAGTCAATCCGATGGACAACGTCAGGCGCTCTATTTTAGAGAAGGATATGAGGGACTATATCCGATAAAAGATGAAGATAAAGATTGGCATTATTATTCCATTGCTCAAATTCCAACCCAAGGAGAAGTGAGCTATCAAGGAAAAACCTATGAAGTGGAAGGTACTTCTTGGTTTGACCATCAATGGGGAGGACTTTATCGTCAACTACCAAGATTTAACTGGCATCTTGCAGACAAAAAATTTGGTGGTTGGGCTTGGTTTTGTTTCCATTTTGAAAATGGCGATGCCTTTACCTTTGCTGCTGTTCACAAACCAACGAAACTAATTTCTTTCTCCGCTCCAAAATATAGCTTGGAAGGCTTTGGTAAATACATCCATCAAGATGGAACAACTCCCACACCTCTAATTGGCAAAGTCAACTTCAAAGCTGATTTTAAAAGTCCTGAGACAGGAGCAAAATATCCAACTTCTTGGCAATTTGACCTTCAAGAAGGAACTTACGAAAAATCAAATGGGACAACGCATATTGTTGCTCGTGAAGGAGGTTATCAATTACAAATGGAAGTGAAGTCCATTTTTGATAATCAATTAGCATTCTTCGGAAATCTACTAGAGTTTTGGGAAGGAGGTGCTGTGGTTAAAGGGCAAATCGATTATGCTGACGGTTCCTATAAAGAACTGCAAGGAGAAGGCTTTTGCGAAAGTGTAGGTTTTGAACGTATGGATGAGCTTCTAGTTCGAATGGGGGCGTTTCTTTTGAAGGGTAAAGAAGGAACGCTGTAGTAGCTGTTTAGTAGCGTGTTTTGGGAAATATATACGCACATTCCTTCATTTCTGTCCACAAAGCCTTACCAAAATGAAAATTTTTACGAAGTAAAAATTTTCATTTTGGTATTAGAAACTGTCCACTACTTTTGTGTATTTGCGAAACATGCCAAAAAACAGGAAAATTTTGTGTTTTCATCCATAAAGCATCAATCATCACTGTCTTTTCTTACTTTTCACATAAGCTTGATATTTTTCTCCTCTTGCCTGTGCATTTCCAGCTTTTGTCATATCACTTACCTCCCCTGATTTTTGGTGTTCTTTATTGATTTTTCGTCCTAGAAACATCAATTTATTCTCTATGGCTTCATCGGTAGCGGCGTTGGTTTCTGCAATGAGTTGCTGCATATCTTCTTCCGTGATATAGCTACCCGTTTTTAGTTTTTCACGTGCAATGTCCTTGGCGACGGCTTGCCCAACAACATCATTATAGTTGCTGGTCCATTCTTGCGCACGTTCCGAACGACTGATCGCATGGCGCACTTCTTTTTTATTGCTGCCTGTGGTAGCAGACTGTTCCCTAGCCGTATGTGCTACGTATTCTACCTTTCTCTCAATAGCAGGCGAACTGGCTGGCGTCTTTATAATATCTCTTCTGACTTGCCGATCAAAGGCATCCAAACGATAGTCTTGCATGACCTTTTTCAGATTGTTTGCGGAGTAGCGTCCACTTGCACCAAGACCTTCTGCCCACTTACTGCTGTTGGCAGCGTATTTAAAATAAGCGTGCCGATCTGCGTAGGGCGCATGTTGCTTTAGATGTGTCAAAGGTTCTACAACCAAGCGCATATAATCTTCTGTAGACCGGATGGGAATGCCGTTGTCTAAGATGTTGATTCCCATCGCCAGTGAGATACCCGCAGGGATGCCATTTTTAAGGGCTTGCGCCTTCGCCAGTTCATCAAAGTCACTGATCCACTGCTCTACGGATACCCGCTTCGACTTTGGCGCATCGTATTTGCGCTTACTTGTTTTGCTAGACTCATAAGCTGGGATGGTGCTATTTACTTTACTTCTTGCTGGAATCGCACCCGCTTCTGCTGGATGTAGTTCTGCTATACTCGACAGCAATTCGCCTTCCTCCTGTTCATAATCAATTATGGTTCGTTCTGAGCTGTAGTCTGTTTTTTTGATGAATCCTACGGTTAAAATGACTGCGAAAGCGAAGCCTAAAACATTTAAAATGCTGATTCCGCCACGGCGGCCGTGATAGTATTGCTGTCTCATAATTACTAAATTTAACGTTATCTATGAATATTAAAGGAATGATTAAAAACTCTTCAAATAAGGAAAGCAGTGATACTGCGTATGGGATAAAAAGTGCATCTGCATTTTTGGTCGTTTGATGATAGTAGGAGGGGGAACAACGTCATTACTGTCCGAAAGGTCAATCCGAACATGCTCTTAGGGATATACGAAGTTTTGAGCAATATTTGAAATAAATTTTGGTAAAGCTCCTGAGATCGCGCAACAAGTATGCTCAGAGGGTTTTTATGGACGGAAACACTGAGCATACTTGTTGCTCAATTATCTTGCATTGACTCAGGCTTTTTTCTATTAACAAAACTAAGACTTCGTACACTGCTAATTCCCATGCTACAACCAGCAGACACTGCTAATTACATAGCACGTCCACCATCAATTCGCCAATTGAACAATTGTACAATTCGACTACTTGCACCTATTTACCCCGTTTGCAATATCCATTTACAGTTCCCGTACTTTTATGGACTTAAAAGCAACTGCATCGCCATGATCTTGCAACAGAATATGTCCTTGTTCCCAAGAACCAAAACCCTCGAAATCCTTATATTTACTGATTTCTACTAAGTCCATAAATGCGGTTGAGCCTTTTTGGTAGGTCACAACTTCACGGTGATTGAGCCAGTGTTGCACCTCACCATCGGGCTGAACAACAACTCTAGCGTGATTCCATTCGCCTGGCGCTTTCACAAATCTCGCTTCTTTTTGAGCGGTAATGAGGTCGTAAAGCGAACCTAGCGTTCGGTTGCCGTCTCTGCCTTTTTTGGCATCTGGATGTAGCTCATCGTGTAGAATCTGGAACTCCAGCCCAATTGCTGAGCCTTTGCGCGGCCCGTAGCCTTCCGTTACGAAATATTTGATGCCGCTATTCGCACCTTCCGTTAACTTGAATTGGGTCTGAAACTCAAAAGCACGGTATTCTGATTCCGTAACTATATCTCCTCCATTTTCACTTTCTTCACCGTCGGCAGCTTCCACTTGCAAAACACCATTTTGTATATTCCAGCCTTTTTCAGGAAAAGCATCCAGGTGTGCGCCTCGCCATCCGTTGGTCGTTTCGCCATCCCAAGCGAGTTCCCAGCCCATCTCTTGTTCTGCTGCTGAAAGGTCATTATCTACTAGATTGACGATAAAAGGAACGCTTCCCGTTCTTGGTTCAATATTTTCTGTTTTAATGGCAATGTTTTTCCATTCAATCGTTTTATTAAGCATACTACTATCTCGAATGGAATGTACTTGCAAAGCAATAAAACCCTCGCTCGTCAAATCGTCGATAAGGTGGGTGACAGGGACATCATTTAGCCAAGTTCGGATAGAATTACCGATACATTCGACGTAGAGTTCATTCCAATCGTTGTGCTTAAACGCTTTTCGCCCTGCTTCGTTGAGGGAAAGTGGATACAGCCATCCTCGCCGTGCTTCATCAAAAATACCTGCCGACCACGAGCGATTGGAAGGATCAATCTCTACCTGATAGCCGTGCACGCGTCCCTCCTTATAGTCTGGTAAACTATTGCTCCTGATTTGTACGCCCGAATTGATGGCGTCGTCTACTCGATACGATAATTTGAGTGCGAAATCGCCGTACCGTTTTTCAGTGGCAAGAAAAGTGTTTGGCGTTTTCAACTTAGTTGTACCAATGATGACGCTATCTTTCACGATGTAAGTAGCCTCGCCATTTAGCTTTTGCCAACCCGACAAATCTTTTCCATTGAAGAGTGCAGTCCAGCCGTCATTTTCTACTGTGGTTGTCTCTTCTGTCGATATTTCGCAACTCCAAAAAAGGCTAAGGGATAAGATAATAAGTAAGTAATTTTTCAATTGATTTATGTTTTTTATAATTTGTATTCTTATCAGATATGCAAATAATGCTGTGATTTATTGATGAGTCTTAACTCAATCTAAGTTTGTAGTTTGCTAGTTTAATATCTGAACTAGACTACTGGACATTTTGGATTACAGAACAAAAGAGAAGCAGATTACATAGCTACAGTAGCCACTTTTCTTAGTGTTTCTAAGTGTCCTTAGTGTTTTAATTTGTGTTTTGTCCAGTAGTGTATATCTGAACTCTAGTCCTGCTTCACTTTGTCGTATTCCGACTGCCACGGTTCGACGGTCCCTTTTCGCATAGCGTCTATTGCCATTCGTACACAGATAGCAGTACCGCCACCATTGTATACATTAGAATAAGGCGTTTTTTGATCCATTAGGCTATCGTAAAAAGCTTGTAGGGCATATTTGGTATTGAACCAATCTTTTTCTTCGTTTTCCACTTTGACTTTCACCCCTTTACCTTGACTCCAACTCAAAGCAGTAGCTCCTGTCACACCATCAATATCCTTCAGCTCTTTTTCTTCTTTGACTTCGCTATAAATCCAAGCATTATTCATATTCATTTTGATGGTGCCTTTACTTCCTTTGAAAGCGATCAGATAGCCATCATAAGCATTGGCAGTCAGCGAAATACAATTTAGCTTGAAGCCCGATGGATAGTCAAAAATTGTATTGACATTATCGTAGGTTTCTCGCCCATCCTTCCAATAGTCTATACCGCCTACGCCAACGACCCTACTCGGGTAGTCCTGAAATACGTAATTGACAAAATCAATCTGGTGGGAGAGTAGTTCTGCCATCAATCCACCAGAATAATCACGATACATCCGCCAATTAATCAATCGCTCCATTTTCGTACCAGAAACAGGGCGACGCCAATCTCCGTTTCGATTCCATTGCACATACACATTCGTCACTGATCCGATGTAGCCATTCCTAATCATGTCTGCGACCTGAAAATAGAGTGGTGTACTCCGATATTGATGTCCGACTTGGAAGACCTTACCGCTTCGCTGCACTTCATCAATTAGTCCAAGGGTTTCGTGCGTGTGAAAAGTCATCGTCTTTTCACAGTACACGTGTTTGCCTGCCGCTAGTGCATCCACTGCCATCCGATGATGCTCGTGTAAAGGCGCAGCGATAATGACAGCATCTACTTTTTTGTCGTCTAGCAGTTGTCTATAATCAGTGTAGGCTTTGCATTTTTTTGCACCATTACCGACTGCATTGGTCAGCCGATTAGGGATCAAATCACAAGCTGCTACCACTTTGAATTGAGGGAAGTTATTCTTGATGACTTTGATCAAACCGCCACCTCTATCACCCGTCCCAATCACACCGATATTGATTTCATCATTCTTACTGATATTGGTTAACCCGACGCTACTGACAAAGGGTGTAGCACCCAAGATCACGCCCCCCTGCTGTATGAATGTTCTTCGCTTCATGTTTAAAATTGGATATGACTGTTTTTATAATAAGAGAAATGTGTATCCCAAAAACGAAGGTAAGGATTTTTTGCCTTGTAGCAGAACAAAATCTGCTCGGTCAAAATGAGGAACTTATTTTTCGTCCGTTACTTGCAGACATATCCGAAGTAGCAAGCGCAAGTGTCAAGTTTAAGGAATGGTACACAAATAAATTTACATTTTGACTTGCTCTTTTTTCCTTACCCATCGTTATGAAAAGCCTTACAGAACGTAGGCTATGCGCGGTTTTTATGCCTTGGTTAAGAAAAAAATAGCTACCTCAAAATTTGTAAATTTATTTATATCCCATTCCTAATCATCATAGTTTTGAGTTTTGAGGAAATGAGTTTTGAGTTGTAAGACAATTTAAA
>JBCDKV010000177.1:0-8546 GCA_038746215.1 Bacteroidota bacterium
TTGACCTGATCCAATCCCTGCTGCTTTAGATTACTCGCTAGCATCACACCAACACTGTAACTAATAGAATCCATCTTGCTCATCTCTTGCTGCGCTGCACCTTTGTTTGTCGTCATAAAAAGTGTAAATAAAATTAAAAATGAAATTTGCTTCATATTGTTATTGAATTTTTTTGTGTGGTTTCGTGGTTTGATTGCTTCATAGTTTGATTGCTTCATAGTTTGATTGCTTCATGGTTTCATATATTACTGGATATTTTGGATTGCAGGAGAAAAGAGGAGCAGATTACATGACTACACTGGCAGCTTTTCTTAGTGTTTCAATTTGTACTTTTTCTAGCAGCCTATCTGAAGTTTTGATAATTCTTCCAGCCACTAAACCGTATCCATAAAATTCTTTTCCGTACGGTTGAAAATAGCAACGCCTAAAACGAATACGACTAGTGTGAATATTGTGCTGTAGCCCAAATAAAGCCACATGATGCTAGTATCTTGAAATGCACCTCGACCGATGAATCCGTAGCGAAATGTTTCAATGATAGATGTGACGGGATTGACCAGAGCGATCCATTTATAAGCCGCATATTTTTCGAGCCATTGCGAAAGTGGAATGATGACGGGGGTCGCGTACATCGCCATCCGAATGCCGAATTGCAGCAAAAAGACTAAGTCGCGATATTTGGTCGTAAAAGATGTGATGATGAGTCCCATACCTATACTCAGCATCGCCAGTAGAATCATCAGAAAAGGCAACATCAGGATGTAAGCGTTTGGGCGCATCTCGACACCTTCTCCGACTAGATAGTACAGATAGAAGCCAATGAATAGCAACAACTGAATCAAAAATCGGAGAACATTCGTGATCGTAATAGAGATGGGGGCGATGACGCGCGGGAAATAGACTTTTCCGAAAATCTGCTGATTGTCCTTGAAGGTCGTGGAGGTCTTTTTGAATACCTCTGCGAAATAAGACCAAATCGTGAAACCCGATAGATAAAATACCATTTTGGGGATGCCATCGGTTGGAATCCCTGCGATATTACCGAAGACCACCGTAAACATCAACGACATCAAGAGCGGTTGAATAAAAAACCAAATCGGACCCAATATCGTCTGCTTGTATAAAGCAATGAAATCTCGCTTCACGATCAGGTACAGCAAGTCTCGATACTGCCACACCTCGCGCAGCCGCAAATCGAACACGGGTTTCTCAGGTGTAATGACATTGTCCCAGCGTTCTTCCTGACCAGCAGATGCTAGTTGCTCCTGCGTCGGATTAAGTTGTTCCACCATTTGTTTTCTTTGTCTTCTTCATAATAACCATAACCGTAGCCGTAGCCATAGCGTCCATCGCCGTAGCCATATGCCTTAGTACGCTTCACCCCGTTGAGCACGATAGATGGATTGGGTAATTTATTTTCTCTGTAAATATCATCAACGATATGCAATGCACCTTTTTTGGTGACTTTGAATCTCGTTACGAAGATGCTGGCATCCACAAAATCTTTCATCAGTAGCGCATCCGCAACCAAACCCACTGGCGAAATATCAATGATGACGAAGTCGTAGCTCATTTTCAAATGGGCAATCAGTTCCTTCATCTTATCATTCATCAACAATTCTGCTGGGTTCGGAGGCAAAGGTCCACAACCGATGTAGTAGAAATTGTCTTGTATACCAGAGGGCTGCACCAAATCTTCCAGTGCTTTCTGTCCAACCAAATAATTCGATAAGCCTTCGGTGGCTTTTTGTCCCGTCAGATAAAGCGATAATTTAGGTTTGCGCAAATCCGCACCGATAATGACGGTCTTTTTACCCGATAATGCCATGCTGACCCCCAAATTCAAACCGATAAAGGTTTTACCTTCTCCACTGGTTGCCGAAGTGATGACGACCACTTTGCCTTTGTCATCTTTTTGTCCCAGCAAAAATTGTAGATTGGTACGCAACAAACGGAACATTTCCGCAATGGCAGAGCGACTGCTTTTGCGAATAACAACGGGCTTCTTGCTCTTCGACTGTCCGATAGCACCAAGGAAAGGTGTTGCAGTCACATCTGCTATATCGCCCTCATTGTAGATATTATTGTCCGTACTTTCTCTGACGAATAAAACCCCAGCGGGCAGCAGCATCGCCAAGAAAAAGGAGAGCAAATAGACCTGTGGCTTTTTAGGAAAAACCAAACTTTGTAGCATGGGTTCGTCCACCATTTTGGTATCGGAGACCTGAGTTGCCATGTTTAATTGGGTCTCCTCTCTTTTTTGTAATAAGAACCGATACAATTCGTCTTTGACTAGTTTCTGTCGCTCTATATCGAAGAGTTCGCGCTCTTTTCTAGGTACTTGGGTGACTTGTTCCTGAAACGGTCGAAGGCGGGCTTCTTGTTGGCGTAGCAGTTCCCGTTTTTCTCCGATTAGTACCGATAGACCCGTCAGAATATTGCTGCGCATATCCGTGATTTCCTGCTCTTTGATTTGCACCACTGGATTGTTGCGTTTTGCTTCTTGTAGCAATCTTTCGCGCTCTAAAATGAGGGTATTGTAGCTATCAAATAAGTCCGCTACCGCACTATTGCTCACTTCGGAAGAAACGGGCAAGTATTCAAATTCGCCGATGTCTCTTTGCAAGGTGTTCTGGAAATTATTCAGAATGTCTATCTCTAACTTCAACTGCATTACTAGTTCTTCCACTTGCGAGAGATCGGTCAGTAGCAACTGGGTTCGCGTCGCCAGTTCTAGGGGGATATTTTCTTGTTTTTTGTAGTTTTCTACCCTTTTTTCAACTTGAAAGAGATCTTCTTCCATTTCTAGTAGGCGTTCCTTGATAAATTCCAGTGTATTCTCACTCACCTTATTTTTGTCCTCAACGACCGTTCGATTGTAAATATCTAGTAGCGTATTAATAATATCAATCGCTTTCTGCGGTTTTTCATCCACTAAACTCGCTGCGATGACAAAAGACTTCGCCACTGAATTAAAGCCAATTTTTTTAGAATACTGCCGCGCAACCTTTATGGGATCGCGAAATTTCATGCGATAGCTTTCAAATTTTTGTGGATTGTTTGCCTTGGCCAATTGTATACTTCCTTTCTTGAACGCACAGGGCGTATCGTATTGACAGATTAAGGTATCGTTTTCCTTTCTTAGTAGTCCAAAACGATTGTCGTCCAGCGGAAAGACTTCAACACTTTTTTCGTTAAAGAAATTTCTAGGTGTTGCATCTACCAACTTAAAAGGGATTTCCGAACCGTAAAGCTCTGCATTTTTCAATCGTCCACTCACATAATATTCTACGTCTATATCCAGCGAATCTACAACTTGTCGCATCAGATTCAGCGATCTCATAATTTGGGTCTGATCCAAAAAGAGCTGTTGCATTTTAGCCCCCTGTGTCTCAATGACTACCCCTACTTCTTGCGAAAAACTAGAATTGTACTGCTCTTCTCGCAGCAAGAAAGTTCCCCTGACCAAATAGGAGGGAGCAGCAGATTTCAGAAAGAGCCAAGTCAGAAAGAGGATAGTGACCAAACTTAATACAAACCAATACCAATTTCTCAAAAAGCGATACATCAAAGAACGCCACTGAAAATTGAGGCTCGACAGCGGGGATTTGATCTGAATGTTTTCTGTATTATTTTGAGTTGTCGACATAGTATTAAACTGTTAAGACTTTCGAGATTAGCGTAGCTTTGAAGTTAATCATTAGAACACAATTGGAGCAGGATTGAACTAGAAATCAGCAGTTTGCAGGTCTGACTGCTCACTTACAACGTCCTGCTTCCAGTCTAATTTGAAGTAAAATTCTGCACAACAACGATCACCGCTGCTATCCCTGCGACCACGCCACCTATGATGTTAATGTAGCGTACGGGCGCACTCACTACAGCGGAGGTCTTTGCGGTTAAAGGTTCTACGTAGATGACATCATTTTGCTCCAAATACAAAAAAGGAGAATTGTAAATATCCGTAGAAAGCAAATTGAGTTCCGCATATTGTCGCTCACCGTCTTTTTCTCGGATGACCAATACTTTCTCCCGATTCGCCAATTCCGTAAAGTCGCCCGCATAAGACAAAGCTTCTAGTATCGTTACATTTTCATCCTGAAACTGAAAGACGCCTGGACGCCGTACTTCGCCTTGCACAAAAACCTGAAAATTGAGAAAGCGCACTTTAACAACTGGGTTTTCGACATATTCCAATAATAATCCTTCCAGTTTATCCTTTAGTTCGCCCCTAGTCAATCCCTTCACATAGACTTCACCTATATTGGGATAATCGATATAGCCATTAGCATCCACTAAATAGCCTTGGGTCACTGGATCGACAGAATTTCGCTGCTGTTCACCTGGCACGATATTGTAAGGTGCGGCTACTTCTGGATTGGAAGTATACAAAAAGATATACAAGATGTCGTCTGGTTTGACCCGTAATTCATTCTGCTTCAAAATAGGTTCTATTCTACCGTCCAGCGTCACTGTATCGATTGCTCTCCCCAATTGTCCTAGCTCCCTATTTTCGACATTCTCCTCTCCAAAAAGCACTAACTTCTTATGCGGTACACAGCTCGTAGCAAGATAGCATATCGCAAGAAAGTAGCCTATGTTTTTCCAATTTGTCATCTAGCTGTTTTTGTGTTTTTTTTGGAAGGCGCAAATTTACAGCAAAGAATTGAGAAATTGCTTACTTTCTAGTAGCTTGATGACTTTAGATTGCGTTAAAGCCGCTTCTAAGGCTTTGAGTTGTCTTTCTTTATGAAGATCAGTGCCAACAAAATCCAAAAGACCAGATTTAGCGAGGCGGAGTGCATTTTGTTGGACGGGCTTGCCGTAATAGCCGGTTAAAGAAAGTAAATTCATTTGCAGCAGACAGCCCCGTTCTTTGAAGTCGTGATACTTATCGAAGGTATTGGCGTAGTAAACGTAGCGTTCAGGATGGGCCAAAATAGGGCGATAGCCTTTGGAACACAGCTCAAATATGTACTCAAAGACCTTCGGCGTCTCATAATAAAAAGACATTTCTACCAATACGTACTGATCGCCAAAACTCAGCAGGTCACCTTTTTTCATCAGTGCCTCAAAGTGTTCGTCCATGAAATATTCTGCTGCGGCTGCTATATCTATATCAATTCCTATAGACTGTAAATGTACTCGTAATCCATCCAGCCCACGCAAAATGACGTCGCTAGTGTTGGGATAGTACTCCTTATATATGTGTGGCGTGGTGATAATTTTTTCGTAGCCCAAAGCCTGTAAACCTCGAATTAGTGCCACCGCATCCTCCAATGACTGTGCGCCATCATCTATGCCAGGTATGAGATGAGAGTGCATATCTGTCTTTACGTGTCCAAAATTGATCTTTGATGTCTTTTTTTTCAGAAAACCAAACATGAAGTAGAATCTTAGAAAGATGATTTAGTATCTACCAAATGAAGTCTTACAAAAATTTGGCAAGCGTTCATTTGATATAAAGGTGTGTTCCTGTTTTTGGTAATTTGGTTATAATGTCATCATATGAAATGAACGAAAACTCATTTTTCTTAATAGAAAACAGTTTGAGCTAATGCAAGAAAATTGAGCAACAAGTATGCTCAATAAGTCTCTTCGGACGGAAACACAAATTTTCAATTATTTTTCATAAAAAATAATTGAAAATTTGTGTTTCCGTCCATAAAAAACCTTGGGCATACTTGTTGCGCGATCTCGAGAGGCTTTACCAAGATTTATTTCAGGTGTTTATCAAAACTCGTACACGCTTAATTACTTATTTATGATGCAAAGAAAGAACAATTTTCCTTATTCGTAGTTAAAAGTCCAAAAAGTAAAACTTATGTTTGGATTATTCAAAAAGAAATCGAAGAAAGACCAATTAATGGAGAAATACAATAAGTTGACGGAAGAAGCCTATCGACTGTCGCATACCGACCGTAAGGCAAGCGATCTGAAAACCGCAGAGGCACAGGAAGTCTTAAAGGAATTAGAAGCTTTGGAATCTTGAGCAAGCAGATGGTACGGTTATTGGCTAGGGCATTTATTTGTTTATGGACAAATTCTGTCGTTACCTATTGATATAAAGGGTACTTCCCTCCTAAGAGCTTGTTTGGAGCACTATCTTCCTGTAAACCAATATTTTCCGAACCTGACTTTAAAAATAATCGTTCGTTTATCTCGATAAAGTCGCTATTATTTTTCTTCGCCAGAACCGTAAACTACTGATTTACAGTTCAATCCTGCTCCAAACAAGCTCTAAGCAAATCAACAATTTAAACAAATCAATAAAACCTAGCTGCTAGCCTTATTTACTGCACTAAAAAGGACTATTCAGTAAACTATAAATGGTCTTTACACCATCAAAATAATTGCCCAAGCGGAGGTTTTCGTTTGGGCTATGTTGGTTATTGTCACTATTGGCAAGTGGTACGATAACGGCTGGAACACCTAAAGTGGTGATGAAAGGAGAAGTGGGTAAAGTGCCGCCCATCGTTCTGACGCGAATTGGAGCTTTACCGAACGTTTGCTCGATGGTATTGAAAACCCACTTACCGAGTTTAGAATCAAAGTCCGTTCTGAAGGCTTTGGTGACACCTCTGCTATCGTCGATCTGGCAAATTTTGGCGTATTGTACCCTTTCTCTCGCGGTTGGCTTACGATCTAAGATGTAGTAACCTTGATCGGCGATGTGTTGCCGCACAAGTTGTTTGAGTCTTGTGCCATCCGATTCTACCACCAGTCGCAAGTCCAGTTCCGCAGTCGCACTAGCTGGCACAATGGTTCTGACTTCTTTGCCAATCCAGCCCGAAGACATCCCGCGGATATTCAGGGAAGGATACTGAATGGATTCCTGATAGTTACTTCCCACGCTATCAATTGCACCGATACCAAGCTTCAATCGTAATTGCTGCTCATCATCGGGGACGGCGGCCAGTATTGCCTTGGTTTTGTTATCTAGTTCAATACCATCGTAATAACCTTTTATCGTCACCCTCCCGTGTTCATCTTTCATACTGTTCAGCAGTTCTGCTAGTCGAAGCGCGGGATTTGGAGCATAATTCCCGTAGTGTCCACTGTGCAGCGAATAAGTTGGGCCAAATACTTTTATGGTCATAGCGGTGATGCCTCTCGCACCAAAAGCAATAGTAGGTTCATTACTCAGGTGTTTTGGACCATCAAAAATGATGAGCATATCGGCGGCGAGGTCTTCCTTGTATTTTACGACTGCCGTTGCTAAATTAGGCGAACCAATTTCTTCCTCAAAATCCAGTATGACTTTCAGATTATAAGGTAGTGTCTTCTTTTGGCTGTTTAGGGTTTCTAGTGCTGTTAGTAGCATAACGAAAGGGGCTTTATCATCGGAGGCAGAGCGAGCAAATATGCGCCAATCTGGCTTAAGCTCGTCGCTAGACAATTTGCTCCAATCCATTTTTACCCAGCCTTCCCCCTCCACAGATTGCTTGAGTGTTGCTTCGTAAGGATTGTCTTGAAACCAAAAATCAGAGTCAACAGGCTGACCATCTATGTGTATATACAATAATAAGGTAGGCTGTTGGTCTACTTGCTTGTTGTAGGTGGCTAGTAGCAGTGGTGCGCCTGCTGTCACTAGTCTTTGCGTCGTAAAATTTTTTTCTGTGAGTTTTTCGCTACACCAAGCCACATTTTGCTCAATTTGCTCTGGATAGTGTGCGTCGTTGGGAAGTGCCAAAAAAGTTTTGAAAGTTTCGAGCGACTGATGCGCGAAAGGAAAGCTTGGATGGGTTCGGTCGATATTTTGCGTTGTACCAAGCTGAATGCAGCTTAGAAAAATAAAGGCAAAGAAAGAATAACGCATGGCTGTAATTTTAGGGCAAGATAATTAATTTTGGCGCAATGTGGCATTGTTCTAGTTTTCAAGAAGGTCACGTAAAAATTTCAAAAAGGTACACAGTTTAAAAAATGAAGATTTAATCTCTGAGTAACGGACGAAAAATAAGTCCTTCATTTTGACCGAGCAGATTTTGTTCTGCTACTACTCAGCAAAAGGGATGCAAGGGTTCCCTTTTCTGAGTTAAACGTAGGCCTCCTCTCGGCTAGCGAGGCTTTTCAACACAGTAGCAGGACAAAAGATGCCGTCACAAATCGGGAAGTTATTATTTGTCCGTTACTGAAAGTCGCAGAAAGTTTTTTTCTAAGTGGAAAAACTTTCTGCTAGAGGGAATCCCAAAAATGTGTACCCTTCTGACGTAAAAATTAAAGTATCCAATCTATGAGTAGAATCAATAAGAGAAAAGCCTACAAAAGCCGACGGGAGCGTGCCGCCAAGCATTGGCGAAATCTTCGATTAATTATATTATTTGCGAGCATTGCTGCGCTGATACTATTCTTTATGAATAGGCACGCTATTTTTAGGTGGATCGGCACTTATTTTTATTAACAAAAGGGCACTTCAAGATTAATTGTGGGTATGGAAAAAAAGGATTACCTTGGTCAGATGGAACTAACAAATTTTTACGAAGAATTATTGGGCATCACTCTACCGTGGCAAGTGGAGGGGGTAGAAATACACCAACATACCCAAA
>JBCDKV010000178.1:0-8544 GCA_038746215.1 Bacteroidota bacterium
AAATAATCGAATAAACGCCACTTCCAGATACCTTCCGCAGCTAGCACACCTACTTTCGTACCAGCATCTTCGCCTAACAAAAATAATGGTCTAGCCGTCTCCACTCGCCCAATTTGCTGGCGCAATAAGATACTAGTATTCGGATTGGCTTTGTAGTCACCAAAAGGCGCAACCAAAGGCGGAAATTGGCGGATTTCTCTTTTCAGGGCATCATTTAGCGTAAACAAGCTAAAGTCGTTCTGAACAATACCTTGCACTTCGTCCGTATTTCTACCATCTCCGCGAATTTCTAAGAGATTTTGCACTTGATTGAATGCACCCAGATTGCTTTGTCCACCGACAATGAATAGATGAGCAATATTATTATTTTTAATGGTACTGAGCACATTGGCAGCCGTATTCGTTTTGCTGGGAAGTTGGTGCAATACTACGAAATCGAACTCCAATAAATTTGCCTGCAAGTCTGTAATGTAAGCCGTGCTAAGTTCGTAGTTTTTATTGGCAGAAAGCGTCTGTTTGATCGCCGTTAAATCTGGATGTGGTGCGTTGGCGAGCAATAGAATCTTTTGACGAGCATCCAATACTTCGACAAAGAAATCTTTGATATTGTTTACACTGGAAGCTTCACCATTCACACTAGATAGTGCAATACGATAGCGTTGTACGCCCGCTTGGTCAGCTTCTAAGGTGATTTCACGAGTCGTGAAAAAGTCTTCTTGATTGATACTAATTGGAATGGTTTGCAATGTCTGGCTACTGCCATTCACTATTTTGGACAGCACGAGATTGGTGTTCTGTCCTGTACAGTTTTTAGCTGCCACATCAATTTGTACCGCGAATCGGTCTCCTAAATAAGCAATTTTGTTGTGAAAAGCTCGCTTTACGATCAAATCACGCTTCGGGATGGTATCACCCAATGCAATGGTATATACGGGCGCATTCAGTTTGCTGCTCGAATAAATAGGATTGCTACCTTGATTGTAAATACCATCACTGGCTAAGATGACCGCACCTAAATTCTGATTGCTGTACAGGTCATAGACGGTGCTGAGCATATCAGAAAGATTGCTCACTTTGTCTGTGAAGCTCGAATCTATGCCTTCCCGAATATCTTCTCCGAACGAATATTCCACCAAATCGTAGGACTCCGATAGCTGATTACTCAATTGCTTCAAGTCGCTTTGGTAGGTTTCCAGTTCAGCTGCACCCATTTCCGTAGCAATGGATTCAGAAACATCTTGCGCTAAGACAACGATGGGTTTTTGTGTATCCGTAATGATAGATTTGAGTAGGGGAGAAAGCAAAAGGGCACTCAGAAAAGTCACTAATACCGCTCTCAATATACCCAATCCCCAGTTCAAGCTTGTTGATTGTTCCCTGAACCGACGATCTCGGAAATAGAGCGCGAGTGCGAACGCTATACCAAGCAAAACGCAAAGTAAAAGGTACCAAGTCGGGTATTGAAAGCTGATGTTATTCATGTTTATTGTTGAGCCTTTAGCTGTTAACTACTGGCTATTGTTAGCTGGTCACGCATGAACGGGCTAGCCAGTGGCTAATCGCCAACCGCTAGTTAAGCGCATGTTTGGAGCACTATTTTCCTGTAAACCAACATTTTATGAATCTGACTGCATGAAAAATAAACCCTGTATCCAAATATGCAGTTAATTTTTTACCTTGTCAGAACCACAAACTGCTGATTTCTAGTTCAATCCTGCTCCAAACAAGCTCTAAGCTAAAACGCCTTCGTACAAAGCTTCGCGTTGTTCTTTCATCTCTTCGGAACGAATGTAATCATCGAAATCCATCAGGCGATCAATGGCACCATTAGGTGAAATTTCGAGGATGCGATTGGAAGCTGTTTGCATGATTTGGTGGTCGTGGGTCGTAAAAATCAGATTACCTTTGAAGTCTTTCATCGCATTGTTCAGTGCTGTGATAGATTCCAAATCCAAGTGGTTGGTCGGCTCATCCATTAGCACAAAATTGGGATGTGCTAGCATGACTTTGGACAACATACAACGAACTTTCTCTCCTCCTGACAACACACTGGATTTTTTATACACTTCTTCTCCCGAAAAGAGCATTCTACCCAAAAAGCCACGAATGAATTGCTCGTCTTTTTCCTCTGAAAATTGACGCAACCAATCTATCAATTCCAAATCGTGTTCTGCCGAGAAAAATTCCTCATTTTCATTGGGTAAATAAGCTGAAGTAATGGTTTGTCCGTATTCGATGATACCAGAATCCGCTGCTGTCTTGCCCGCCAATACATCAAAGAAAGCGGTCAAAGTTGTCGAATCGCGGCTGATTAGTGCAATTTTGTCGCCTTTGTTCATCATAAAAGAAACGTCTGCGAATAGCACTTCACCGTCTGCTTTGCGCTTGCTCAGTTTCTCTACCTTCAAGATCTGATCGCCTACTTCGCGCTCTGGCTTGAAATGAATGAAAGGATACTTACGACTAGAAGGACGAATATCTTCCAGACTCAATTTCTCTAATGCCTTTTTACGAGCCGTTGCCTGACGTGATTTGGACGCATTGGCACTGAAACGCTGAATGAACTCCATCATTTCTTTGCGCTTCTGCTCCATCTTCTTGTTCTTATTGGCAATTTGTTGCGCCATCAATTGGCTGGATTCGTACCAAAAAGTATAATTGCCAGAGAAAATACGAATTTGCTGAAAATCAATATCTACGATATGAGTGCAGACCATGTCCAAAAAATATCGGTCGTGCGAAACCACAATAACGGTGTTCTTGTACTCCGCTAAGAAATCAGCTAACCAAGTCGCACTTTCGGCATCCAAGTCGTTGGTCGGCTCATCGAGTATTAAGATGTCTGGATTCCCAAAAAGGGCTTGTGCCAGCAACACTTTAACTTTTTCTGCTCCCGTCAAATCCTTCATTTGCTTGTAGTGCAAATCTTCTTGTACACCTAGTAAACTCAGTAGTTCTGCCGCATTGCTTTCTGCTTCCCAGCCTCCCATTTCGCCATACTGATTCTCCAAGTCCGCCGCACGCATACCTTCTTCTTCTGTCGCATCGGGGTTCATGTAGATGGCATTTTTCTCCACCATAATATCATACATCTCCTTGTGTCCCATGATGACGGTATTCAGCACATCTTCTTCCTCGAATCCAAAGTGGTTTTGGCTCAGGACTGCCATACGGTTGCCAGGCTCAATGCTCACACCGCCTCTCGTTGGGTCTTTCTCCCCCGAAAGCATTTTTAGGAAGGTAGATTTGCCCGCCCCGTTTGCTCCGATTACGCCATAGCAATTGCCTCTCGTGAATTTGAGGTTCACTTCATCAAATAGTACCCTTTTTCCGTATTGTAAGCCTAGGTTATCGACTGTTATCATTTAATGTTGAATTATTGAGTGGTTGATTTACTAATCTGTCGAATTGTTAATCTGTTGAATCGAATTAGGGCTGTACGAAGTCTCAGTTTCGTTAACATTTTACTCAGAAATAGCCTGAGTCAATGCAAGATAATTAAGCAACAAGTATGCTCAGTAAGTCTCTTCGGACGGAAACACAAATTTCAGCTTACTTTTTTCCAAAAAAATAAGTTGAAATTTGTGTTTCCGTCCATAAAAACCCTTTATGCATACTTGTTGCGCGATCTTAAGAGCTTTACTAAAATTTTTCTCAGGCATCACCAAACTTCGTACACCCTTAGAATTGAATGTGTAATCCATTAATATCAACAAATGAATAGCAAATAAGAGTACAATTAAGCACACTTTTTGTTTTGCGGGCGCAAAAATAAGATAGTTCAAGCAGGAATGACAGTAATTGGCTCGTTTTATTGGCGAAAAGGACAAATTCTACACGCTGGAATTGCTTATATTTGCAGAAATCATAAATTTTTATGCAGGAACTGCCCGTAGGCTTACAAAGTTTTAAGAAAATAAGGATAGAAAACTTCCTTTACGTGGACAAAACCAAGCAAATTTACCAGTTGCTGAAGGGGAGTGGTCTGTTTTTTCTCTCCCGACCTCGTCGTTTCGGAAAAACGCTTTTGGTGTCTACGCTAAAAGAGATTTTTAAGGGTGAGAAAGACTTGTTTCGGGGACTTTATCTTTACGAAGAGAGCGATTGGGCTTGGGAAAAGCATCCCGTTTTGCAATTCAATTTTGCGGCTTATGGAAGGCAAGATGCGGAAGGTTTAGTAAAAAAAATCAAAGCAGCCATAGCTGAATTGGCAGAGGCATATCAAGTTGAAGTAGGAAATGGTGATTTGCAAGGTCAATTCAAGTCATTAATCAAAGTAATCGCTAAAAAACACGGCAATGTCGTCATCCTAATGGATGAGTACGACAAACCTATCATTGATTTCTTGGATGATTTCTCTAAAGCGGATGCCAATAGAGCAGTATTAAAAGATTTTTTTTCGCCTTTGAAGGAAATGGACGAAGCGGGTCATCTTCGCTTTTTGTTCATTACGGGTATTTCTAAGTTTTCAAAAGTTTCTATTTTTTCAGATTTGAATAATTTGACAGACTTAACTTTAGCACCACAAGGAGCAGATTTGATAGGCATTACGCAAGAAGAATTAGAAAATTATTTCAAGGAATACATCAATGAAATTGCTACGAAGGTAAAAAAATCGAAAGCAGATTTGCTAGATGACATGAAATCTTGGTATAATGGTTATACTTGGGATGTCAACTTGCAGAAAATGGTCTATAATCCATTCTCTTTATTGAACTATTTCGCTGCTAAACGTTTTGCGAATTACTGGTTTGCCACTGGAACACCCACCTTTCTGGTCAAAATGATTCGCAAGGTTCAAATAGATGTTGAGCTACTTGAAAACTACGAAGTTATTGACGCTTTTTTTGATAAGTTTAATATCAAAAACCCAGATATTTTTTCGCTGCTTTTCCAAACGGGCTATTTGACTATTAAGTCTGTAAAAGAGCGACGAGGTATCTATCGCTTCGTGCTGAGTTATCCGAACAAAGAAGTACGCTCTTCTTTTATTCATAACTTATTGGAAGCCTTCACTTTCAAACCTCCTTCCACAGTCAGCAATGCGATCATTAAAATAGAAGATAGCCTGCACGACAATAAGATGTCCAAGTTCATTGAGCAACTTCAAATCCTATTTTCCAGTATTGCTTACCAATTGCAACCTCCAACATCAGGAACTTTGGAATCATCAGTTCTGCAACGCAACTTTGATACGTGGGAAGGCTATTTTCATACCATTATCTATCTAGTACTTTCTTTTTTAGATATTTACATTGAATGTGAGGTGAGTCGGCACAAAGGTCGCTTGGATGCAGTTGTGAATACCGAAAATCATTTGTACCTGATGGAATTTAAACTAGAGGCAAGTGCTGAAATTGCCTTGGAACAGATCAAAGAAAAAGACTATGCTGCTTCTTATTTGAATATCGACAAGAAAATTATTTTGTTAGGAGTGGATTTTGATAGAAAAACGAGAAATGTGAAGCATTGGAAAGCAGAGGAGTGGAAAAAATAAAAGATTTTAATGCCAACAACAAAGATATTTAACGACCCCGTCTATGGTTTCGTCAATGTACCTTATGGGATTGTATTCGACCTCATCGAGCATCCTTATTTTCAACGGTTGCGCAGAATCAAACAGTTGAGTCTGACCCATTATGTCTATCCTGGAGCTTTGCATACGCGTTTTCACCACGCCTTAGGTGCTTTGCATCTGATGTCACAAACCGTGGAGGTCTTGCGATCCAAAAATGTAGCGATTACAGCGGCTGAGGCAGAAGCGGTATTCATTGCCATATTGCTGCATGACATTGGACACGGACCGTTTTCGCATACCTTGGAAAGTACCCTCATCAATGTACATCACGAAGAGATTTCTACCCTGTTCATGGAGCAATTGAACGAGGAATTTAGTGGGCAACTGGACTTGGCGATTGAAATTTTTGAAGATCGCTACGAGAAGAAATTCCTACACCAATTGGTTTCTGGGCAATTGGATATGGATAGAATGGACTACCTAAATCGAGATAGCTTTTTCACGGGCGTACACGAAGGAGTCATTGGTTACGACCGCATCATCAAGATGTTGAGTGTAGCAAACGGGGAATTGGTGGTAGAAGAGAAAGGTATTTATTCGATAGAAAAATTTTTGATCGCTAGAAGGCTCATGTATTGGCAAGTCTATCTGCACAAAACTGTGCTTTCGGCGGAACAAATGCTGATTCGACTATTTCAGCGTATGAAATTTTTGGCGCAAAAAGGCGTCGATCTAGATGTATCGCCAAGTTTAGGATTTTTTCTAAAAAGCGATTTTACCTCGGAAGATTTTGTCAACAGAAGGGCAGAGTTGCTCGGGCATTTTGCACTCTTGGATGATTTTGATGTGATTTCAGCCGCCAAAAATGCAATGCAGCACGACGATAAGGTGCTGTCTTTCTTGGCAAAGAGCATTGTCAACAGGAAATTATTCAAACTAAAAATCAAAAACGAATGCTTCGATAAAGGCTACATACAGTATGTGAAAAAGCGCGTGTTGAAAAAGCTAAATTTTAAAGAAAAAGACCTTCCTTATCTAGTCTTTGAAGGGAAGGAAAGTAATAGTGCTTACAGCACTTCCAAAGACGAAATCAAAATTTTATACAAATCAGGTGAAGTCCGTCCTATGTCGGGCAGTTCTGAATATTATCTGCCATCAAAAGGCGTGACTAAATATTATTTAGGTCATCCGAAGGACGTGATAGAATCGTGAATGACTGCTCTAAGATTAGAAATTTGAACTCATTGGATCGGTAAGCCCTTAGGATTACCGAGCTTACTGTCAAACTGCTCGGCAATCCTTGAAGCTTAACTATTGATACGAATAACGGGTGAAATACTCCTTTTTTTGGTAGGAACAGCTTTGCTAAACTCTTGAGACTTAGTAAAGTGTTTGAGATCGCGCAACAAGTATGCCCAAAGGTTTTTATGGACGGAAACACAAATTTCAACTTATTTTTTGGAGAAAAATAAGTTGAAATTTGTGTTTCTGTCCGAAGAGAATTACCGAGCATACTTGTTGCTCAATTTTCGGATATTGACCTGAACTATATCTTAGTCAAATGTCAAGAGAACTGATATCTATACATTCATTATTCGCAACATCTGTAAAACAATAAAAAACACCCAATGTTGAAAAAAGGGAAGGCGGACTGAATCGCCCACCTTCCCTTTTACAATTTACTGATAATGCTATCAGCTATCATTGGCTACTGTAATTTTGATCTCTAAAGCACCACGCTTAATCTTTTAATTCGTAAGCCTCTTCTACTTTGGGCTTCGCATCTTTCAGTTCCAATTTATTTTTATCCTTTATCAACTCTCGCCTACTCTTCCAAGAATTACCTTCTTGAAAGAAAGCAATAATCGCCCAGATTAGCAAGGCAGTGGGTAAAAGTACACTGACACGCAGACCCTGCACTTCGTAGCCCATGTGCATAAATTCGTAGATGATGTATTTTGCTTTGTAGATGGAAAGCGCAACAATCAGCACCGCAGCAATGGCTACCAGCCAACCCATATCTTTTACACCTTCGATAAGATGCCCTTTTCCGAACAAAGAAACCAAGACTTCCACTAGGGTAACGCCGAGTAGCACCCAAAAACCTAGGAAGACTTTCTTTTTAGCATCTTCGTATGATAAATCGCTCATTATAGTTTATTTTTTATTGTTTTATGGTCAGTTTATAGTAGATAAAATACCAAGAAGACAAACACCCAAACCAAATCGACAAAGTGCCAATAGAGTCCTATCTTCTCTACCATTTCATAGCCATTTCGACGGGCTGTGTAGAGTCCACTTGCTGAATTAATTGCAATGATGATTAGGAACATAACGCCCGAAAATACGTGGAAGCCGTGGAAGCCTGTGATAGAGAAAAATAAGGCACCAAATGCTATGGGTCCAAAATCTTGAGCAACGATTTCACCAGTATCATCTGCGGAAAACTTCCGCTGAATGAAACCTTTTTCGTGCAAGTGAAACCCAGGAAAATCCAGTCCCCCAACAGGTATGCTATTCGGGTCAACATTCGCTTCGGCAATTAAGGCATCTGCTTCATATAGGAACGTTTCTTCGGCAGTCATTTCTTCCTTTTCTTCGGAATGTCCTACGGTATGCAGGAGGTAGCTACTGCCCACTTCAAAAACATCATCTTCGGCAGTACTCAGTTCACCGCCTGCTGCCAAATAAGTACCAGAAGTCGTTTGTGTACCGAAAGGATTGGTGCGAAGTCCCATGTGTTCGTGGGTAATCAAATTACTCCATTCCCATGCTTGACAGCCCAAAAAGCCCGCTCCACCAATGACCGTAAGCACCATCCAAAAGACAACGCCATTTTTATTTTCACGCTGACCTTCTTGTACGGCACGTACCATCGTCACGGAACTTACTATCAAAAGAAAAGACATGAAGGTAACGAAAATAAGCGGTGCACTTTCGCCAGGAAAGAACTTGTGTAGTCCAAATGGTACCGTAGAAAATACAAAATCTGGTACAGGCCAAGTAGGCATACTGAATCGCAAAGC
>JBCDKV010000179.1:0-8467 GCA_038746215.1 Bacteroidota bacterium
CGCAATTTTCGCTTGCTGTACCTGATAAGGTTCTTCTACCAATCTAAATTCGTCCAAGCGTTTGATCCAAGTAGACGTGCGCCCAAACACGTCGGGATAAACATCGCCTAGCATGTAAATGAGTGCGAAAACGACAATGCCAGAAAACAATAAAGTCAAAATAAATTGCACGGGAACTCTCCCCATGAACATCATCAAAATACAAGTCAGAAACAAGACGGCTGCCGTCGATAAATCCGCTGGGGCAATCAGTCCGCAAATCACAATGACAGCGGTCAAAATGGGGACAAAAGCCGATTGAAAATCCTTTATATCGTCTTGTTTTTTGGTAATTTCTCGCGCCACAAAAATCACAAGTGCCAGTTCCGCAAAGTCTGAACTCTGGAAAGTAATCCCAATGAATGGTACTTCTATCCAGCGTCGCGCCTCATTAATATCCACACCTGCAAAGAGCGTGTACAGCAAGAGCGGTATCGAACACAGCAACAGATAAGGTGCTGCAATCTGATATTTTTTGTAGTTCAGCAAGAAGCACGCATAAGTAATCAGCAAGCCGAAACTCAGAATGATAATGTGTTTGAACAGATAAAATTCCGTGTTGCCACCTTGCTTGCTGTACGCCAATGCCTCGGTAGAACTATATACCAGCAACACAGAGATGATCGACAAGAGGGCGAGTATTGCCCAAATGACCTTGTCTCCGCGAAGTTCGGCATAGAGTCTGTTTCCTAAAGACATGATTGGCTGTTAGCTATTGGTTGTTAGCTGTTGGCAGCTCGATTACCTAAGATCGGATGTATTGCTTAGGTTGGGTGGTATTGTTTATTTGTCTATCCTGTCTATTCGTTTAAATGAACTTCGGATAAATGAATAAACAATATCAACGAATCAACAAAGACTCATTAATTAAGCAATCTCTTCACTTTGGTCGTTGCCTAGCTAATGGCTAATCGCCAACAGCTAACAGCTAATTACCTTAATTTTAAAGTAATGATCGTAAATACGGCTAGTAAAATGGCTACTAACCAGAAGCGCGTCACAATCTTGACTTCGGGCATACCGAGTTTTTGATAGTGGTGGTGCAAAGGTGCCATTTTGAAAATGCGCTGACCTTCACCCGTTTTACGCTTCGTGTATTTGAAGTAACTGACTTGAAGAATAACGGAAAGATTTTCGGCTAGAAATATGCCACACAGGATGGGAATGAGCCACTCTTTTCGCAGTAAAATCGCTAATGCTGCGATGATACCACCTAAGGTTAGGCTTCCCGTATCGCCCATGAATACCCTGGCTGGAAAGGAATTGTACCACAAAAATCCAAGGCAAGCGCCCATAAAACAGGCAGCGAAAATAACTAACTCTTGTGCATTGGGTAGCGAGATGACACCTAGATAACTAGAAAAGTTAATGTTACTAGAAACGTAGGCAAAAATGACCAATACGCCACCAATGATGCCCGAAACACCCGTCGCTAAACCATCCAATCCATCAGTGAGGTTCGCCGCATTGGAGACCGCAGTTAGGATAAAAATAACCAGCGGTACAAAAACGATCCACACCAATCGGTCGGCATTGTCACCCAAAAACCACAACCAATCGCTGTATTCCATGCCACCACCTTTTTTGGTGAAAGGAATATTGGTTAAAGTCGTTTTAACGAGCGCAATTTCCTGCCCTTTGTCATAGTCTGCTTCGCTGATGAATGTACTGAGTACTTTGTGGTCATCTCGATTTGCTTGTTCTACATTCATCCTAACCACCACATTGTCATTGAACAACATGGTCAGCGCGATGACTAAACCCACGACGATTTGCCCCAGTATTTTGAATTTTCCGCTCAATCCCTGCTTGTTTTTTCGGAATACTTTGATGTAATCGTCCGTAAATCCGATAGCAAACAAGAAAAGCGTCGTAAAAATCATCAAAACGATGTAGACATTATCCAACTTAGCGAATAAGAAACAAGGAATGAGAATCGCCATCACAATGATGATGCCGCCCATAGTCGGTGTCCCTTGCTTTTGGATTTGCCCTGCCAAGCCCAAGTCACGAACGGTTTCGCCCACTTGCAAAGCCTGTAGTCGGTCGATGATTTTTCCACCAAAGATCATACTGATTACCAAGGAGAGTATGAAAGCTACTCCTGTTCTAAAAGTGGTAAACTGTATCAAATCTTCTCCAATAAAATCAAAGTTATTGGAAAGGTATTCGAGCAAGTAATAGAGCATGGTGGTAAATAGTTAGTTTTCTCAACGGGCGCAAATGTATGGATTCTATTTTAAGATTCCATTTATTCAACTTGTCAATTAGGAACGAGAAATAAATAACCGCTAAGATTTTGACGCAGGTATTTTTTCTGTTATCAAGGCGAAAAACGTAGGCATAGCTGTAGCTACGACGAGGCTTTTCAACATTCACTTAGTGGTGCAAAGCAGAAAAGATTGAATATCTTTTCAACGAAGTGAACCGCTAGCGGATGGGATGCCTAAAGAAAAAAGAACAAGTCAAGAATTAGCAGTTATTTAATTTTCATTCCTTTATTAGCTATTAGTATTTAATTATTTGTTCTTGACCTGCTTATAGTGCCAACAGCAAATAGCCAAATACTAATAGCTCGACAACTCTTCTTTTAGAATTGCTTTATCATCAAAGGGGTACTTGACCCCATTAATTTCTTGATATTTTTCGTGTCCTTTGCCTGCAATCAGGATGATGTCTTGCGCTTTGGCAAGTCGACAAGCCGTTTTGATGGCTTGCTTCCGATTGGTGATGCTGAGGACTTTGTGTTGCGCCACATTTGGCACACCCTTTTCCATCGCCTCAATGATGCTATCGGGATTTTCCGATCTTGGGTTATCAGAGGTTAAGATCACTTGATCGCTCCATTGGCAAGCGATTTTTGCCATTTCAGGTCGCTTGCTGCGATCTCGGTCGCCACCACATCCCACCACCGTAATCACTTGGCTTTTTTGCTTCAGTTCGTGGATGGTTTCCAGTACTTTCAAAAGCGCATCGGGCGTATGTGCGTAATCGACAATACCGATGATGCTTCGCTGCGGACTCTGGATGTAATCGAAGCGTCCTTCGGCAGCTTTGATATTGCTCAGGGCAGTCAACACTTCTGTTTCATCTTGCTCCAATAAAATAGCAGTAGCATAGACGGCTAGAAGGTTATACGCATTGAATCCGCCAATCAAGCGACTGAAAAAGGCTCGATTATTGAGTTCCAAATGCAAACCTAACAAGCTATTTTCAATTATTTTTCCTTTAAAATCGGCTGGACGTTTCAAGCCGTAAGTGTTTTTCTGGGCTTTGGTATTTTGTAGCATCACTTCGCCCCTTTTGTCGTCTATATTGACGAGGGCAAAGCTATTTTTGGGTAGATCATCGAATAGGCGTTTTTTGGCATTGATGTAGTTCAAAAAAGTGCCGTGATAATCCAAATGATCGTGCGAAATGTTACTAAAAATCGCTCCTGCAAATTCGACTCCCGCAATGCGTCTTTGATAAATCGCGTGGGAACTTACCTCCATGAAAGCATAATCACAACCCGCTTCTACCATTTGCGCCAATACTCGATTGAGTTGGACGGCATCGGGCGTGGTGTGCGTAGCTTCCAGTATTTGTGTGCCTACTTTATTTTGTATGGTCGACAATAAACCTGTTTTATAGCCCAAAGCAGTGAACAGATCATAGAGCAAATTCACACTCGTCGTCTTGCCATTGGTACCAGTTATGCCGACGAGTTGTAGCTTTCGGGATGGATTGCCATAATAGTTAGCTGCCATTTTTCCCAAAGCTTCCGCACTATCTTCTACTTTCAAATACGTGATGTTTTCTTGCAACTCATCGGGTAGTACCTCTGCTACGATCACTACTGCTCCTTGTACTATTGCCTTTGGAATGAAGCGGTGTCCATCTACTTGCGTCCCTTTTACCGCTACAAAAACATCTGATTGCTCGACTTTTCGAGAATCAAACTGGATTTGGTGGATATTTGGGTTGGGGTTTCCAGTCGTTTGGGTAATCCTTACATTATTTATAATTTGACTTAGTTTCATTTTGTCTTTCTTAGAATCATCGCAACCGTATCGTCACCGTCTGCCCATTCACGCGCGTTCCTGCCAAAATGGATTGCTGATAGACTTTTCCAGCACCGACCACTTTGGTTTTCAAACCTTTGTTTTCCAAAGCATAAAGCGCATCTCTCAAACCCAAACCGACGACATTAGGCACTTTCCCTTTTTTCAATCTACGCGTCAACACCTTTATGGAATCGCCAGGCGTGGCTTTCAACACCGCCCATTCCGAACCCGCTTTGCCATAGTGGGGAATATCAAAATAGCTCAGTAAATACTGCATATCGCTACTTTCGCCGATATTCATATTGGGTAGCTGACGAGCCGCTAGCGTACTCTTCCCTTCGTTGACAGGTGCATGCAATTCGATTTTGGAAGCAAAAGCTTTGTCCGCAATTTCTCTAAAAACGGGTCCTGCTACATCTGCTCCGTAAATCTTTCCATTACGAGGTCGATTAATGACCACAATACAAGAATAGAGCGGATTTTCGGAGGGAAAGAAGCCAGCAAAAGAAGCCTGATAACCTCCTACAAAAGTCTTATTCTTCAGGCGTTGGTAGTTGATTTGCGCCGTACCTGTTTTGCCCGAAAAATGATACTTATCCGTTTTCAATTTCTTTGCTGTTCCTTGCTCCACGACACCTTCCAAGAGTCCTTGCACTGCATTGATCGTCTTGCGAGAAGCAATGGATTGGTCTATAATTCGCGGCTTGAAAGTTTCCAATGTCTCTCCCAAATGCTGAATCTCTGTCACCAAATAGGGTTTCATTAGCATACCATTGTTCGCCACTGCATTGTAGAAGGTCAACAACTGCAAAGGTGTAAGCGTCAATTCATAACCAATTGACATCCAAGGCAGAGTCGTACCACTCCATTGGTCTTCTACGCTGCCCGCCTCTTTAATGAAAGGCTTGATTTCTCCATCAATTTCAACGGCTGCTGGCAAATTCAATCGGAAGTCTTTCAAATGCTGAATAAACTCTGCTTCTTTTCGCGTCTGTCGGTAATGTTGATCGACCAAGCTGGAAATCCCCACATTAGAGGAAATCTCAAAAGCCCGACGAATCGTAGTAGAATCCATATTGTGGTTGTAGGAATCCACCATTTCATCATCGTAGTATTTTATTCTACCTTTATATAAGGCAATAGAATCTTCTAAACTGATGTAATTGTCTTCCAAAAGCGCCATCATAGAAGCCAATTTGAAAACAGAACCTGGCTCGATTGGCTGCCCAACGGCATAATTAAAAGTTTCCCACCAACCATCACTGGTTCTACCGAGATTGGCAATCGACCTAATTTTTCCCGTCTGCACTTCCATCACCACAGCAGTTCCCCACTCGGCATCGTGATAATTCATCGCTCTGGAAAGTGCCGTTTCCGTGATCTCTTGCAAATCGAGGTCAATGGTCGTTACGATGTCATCGCCTTTTCTCGGCTCGGCTGCCTCAAAACCCACGGCAGGTATCCAAAGCTCCTCTACTGGATCAACCAAGCGCATCCACTGCTCCTCTGACATCCCACGCAAACGCTTGTCGTAATAGCCTTCGATCCCAACTGGATTGGCATTTTTGCGCACATATCCAATGGTTCTTCTAGCCAAAATTCCGTAAGGACGATCCCTGCGATAGCGTGGTTTAGCAATGAATCCACCACCAAATTGTCCTTTGTCAAAAATCGGGTATTTGCTCAGTTGCTCTTTCTCTGCTAAAGAAACGCCGCGCTTCAGAAGGATAAATCGCTTTCCTTTTCGGCGTTGCTCGGCTAGATAGTTTCTGAGTTTTGATTCATCTGCTTGATTATCTTCCCGTTTTTGGATAAAATAATCCCGTAATCCACCCGAAGTTAGCGTCAAATCTATATGCCCCGCTAATCTCGCCGACAAGGAATCTATTTTAGTATTGAACTCCTCCGCTGGCACTACGCTAGGGTCGAATGCGATGTCAAAAACGGGTAGTGAAGTGGCTAAGAGTTCTTCGTTTTCCGTCAAGATATTACCTCTTTCGGCTTCTACTTTTTTGAGTTGTAAATACTGCTCTCCCTGTGCTCGCCACTTATCTCCTTCTTTGATGTTGATACGTACCGCACTCATAAATACCAGAAGCCCTGCTATCACTAGCACTGCCAACACGCTGTAAACGCGAACCAAGACTTCATTTTTTATGAGGGTTGCCATATGTGGCTGTTTATTTTACTATTTGTTTAGAGCTTGTTTCTGAATTGAGGTAGACAAACAATACGGAACATTCGAACAATCTTTCACTCCTTCCCATAGTTTTCAATATTTTCCACCACGATCTTTTGAGGGGCTACATTGCTTGGCTTTATATTCAAGGGTGCTACAATTTTGGCAATCTCGCCTTTCTTGCTGCTGTTCATCACTTCTGCATTCAGCGCATTGTAAATACGTCTTTGGTCTTTGATGTCCTGCTGCAAAGCTTCGATCTCGCGGATGCTACGCTGTGCATAGCGAGAGTTGGCGATGTAGGTCAACAGCATGAAGCCCAAGAAGAGGACAAAACCTATATTCCTTAGTATCCAATTGGCACTCATGGTGCTGACGGCCGTAAATTCTTTCCAGCTTGCCATTTGCTTTTGTTGATCTATTGACTTTTTGAATCATTGAATTGCAATTCAGCAATTCAATATTTTATCAAATGTACGCTATCTACCAATCGTATTCTTCGCCAGAAACTGCTAGCCGCTCCCCTACCCTCATCTTTGCACTTCTAGCTCTTGGATTGGTGTTGATTTCTGCCTCGCTTGGCAGGATTGCTTTTTTACTTATGATCTTAAAGGGTCGATAAATTGCTCCGTAGAAATCGCGTTGTACTTCACCTGCCACATTTCCCGTTTTCAAAAAATTCTTGACCATTCGATCTTCTAAGGAATGGTAGGAAATAATGACCAGTCGCCCTTTGGGTTTCAGTACTTTCAAACTATTTTGCAAAAAGCGTTCTAGTACGCCCATTTCATCATTTACAGCTATGCGCAGGGCTTGGAACACTTGTGATAAATAGCGTAGACGTTGTCCTTTGATGAGTGGCTCTAAGGTGTGCATCAAATCGCTGATCTTTCGATAAGCTTCTTGATCTCTTTGTGCCACGATTGCCTGCGATAAGGTTTTTGCATTTCTCACCTCTCCGTAGCGACTAAACATGGTCTGCAAATCAGCTTGCGTATATTGGTTCAGCACATCTGCCGCTGTTTGTCCGCTTTGCTGATTCATTCGCATATCTAAATCGGCATCAAAGCGATAGGAAAAACCGCGTTCGCCTTCGTCTAGTTGATGAGAAGATACCCCCAAATCCGCTAGTATGGCATCTACCTTTCTTACAGCATATAGTTTCAAAAAGCGGTCTATGTACTCAAAATTCCCTTTCACGAAGGTAAATCTATCGTCCACTATTGCATTAGCTGCCGCATCTTCATCTTGGTCAAATCCTAATAGTTTGCCATCATTTCCCAAGGCTTCCAGTATCAGTTTGCTGTGTCCACCGCCACCGAAAGTAGCATCTACGACCACGCTGTTGCTTTGTAAGTTCAAAGCTTCGATGCTGGTGTTTGCTAGAACGGGAAGATGATACATGGCTATTAGCTTTTAGCAATTAGCTATTGGCAGTTTGATGCGCTTACTTATTAATTTTCAAGGAACTTAATCTCATTATTTCTATTGACGGTGCCGAGGACTTCTTCTGCCAAATCTGCGAACTGCTCTGGGTCTTCATCTAAGAAGTCATCGTATTTGTCTTTCGCCCAAATTTCTACGCGATCATCGTAGGCAAATAGAATTACCTCTTTTTCAATGTCTGCGTATTCGAGTAATCTTTTGCTTAGCAGTACTCGATCTGCGCTATCCATCGTAACTTTGTGCGCCCCGCGATAAAAGTGGCGGACAAAAGCCCGATTTTTCTTGTTGTATTTATTGAGATTGTTGATGGCTTTGGTGGTTTCTGTCCAAACTTCGGATGGATAGAGCATCAAACAGTCTTCCATTCCTCGGTTCATCACGAACTCATAGCTTTCTCGTTCTCCCAGTTGAGCAATTAATCCACTGGGTAGTCGCATGCGCCCTTTCGCGTCTATTTTGCATTCATATTCTCCGAGCAATTGCAACATAAAAAGCTAATAAAAAGCGTTCGGTTAGTGTGTTAGTACTTGATGAAATATAAAAGTGGTTCAAATATATACGATTATCACACAAATTACCACTTTTACCCACTTTTTGTTCCCTTTTTATTTTACTTTTTCCACGATTGCTCAAAATTTGAGCTAATTTAAAACAAAAAATCACATATTAAAACAAAATAATATTATTTAAAACTTTTTGTAGACTGCAAACCGTCGAAGATTGGCTGTGGTAGAACTAATTGATAGTATTGATAAAA
>JBCDKV010000180.1:0-8440 GCA_038746215.1 Bacteroidota bacterium
AAATTTGGCAGGCTCGATGCCGCCAAATTTGAAAGTACGCCTAATAGCTTGTATTTAGAAATGCCGTGGTAGCAAAATGCACTTTTTTATCCCAAACGGAGCATAAACAAATAGGCGCAGTTGCTAGTCTAGTTCCGCACATAAGCGCCAAAATATTGACATTCTCGAACGATGCGTCGATAGAAATCCGTGAAATTTAGTGCGCTTAAGTATTGGTAGTTATTGGTGTAACCTTCGGGTAAAGCAGGAATTTGATTATAGCCCGTCGGACGAAAGTCGCCACTGGTGAAATACTGTTTTTGCTCACATTTAGCTGCCATAAAAGCGGCTTTGGCGGCTAATTCATCCTTTTCTCGTTCGCTTGCCAAATTTCTAGCTTCCTCGAAATAGAAACGAGCTATAGAGACTTCAAAATTTTCTTTATTGCCAAAAGGTGCTTCGTCGTTTGCTACGATACCGTCTTTGGCATCCAAATTCCAGTAAACATTGGACGCTCCACTGCGGAAAAAGTCCGTCGCTCCCCAAGCTGTTCCAAAATAGGACATATTGTACAGTGCCAAACCGATTTCATAGAACAAATACTCGGCGTTCTCTCCTCGTAGGCGAGCGTCGCGTTCTTTCTCTACGATCAGTTCTGCGATTCTGCCTTTGGTATAAGTACCCGAGGTATCAATGACGATACCTCTTTCGTTGCTGCCATCGCAGTGTACACAATCATCAAATCGTTCTACAAAGGGACTGAAATCGCCAAAATCGCGCCAATTGGCTCGCTCTGTCATTGACCAAATAGCGGTGGCTTCGCGCCATCTGCCCCTTGCCATGTAGTAAGTTGCCTTCAAATTGATGAGTTCTTTACGAGCCGCATCACCCAGTGTATCCTGTCCCAACAAAAGTTCAAAGCGACCAATATCGTCGCTCCGATTGAGCGAACCCAGCAAGTCTTCGATGATGTCTAAGTCTGGATTGTAGCGCAAATCTCTTAGGCTGTAATGCGCCCTGAAAGCCAAGCCTGGACGTCCTGCTTTCGCATAAAGTTCAGCTACGCGATCATTGAAGTATTCGCGAAAATCAGGATAGGTTTCCATCAGGGAACGATTGCGAGAAATGGCGAGTAATTCTTCTTCGGACTCAGGGGTGAGTCGCTGCATTTCTGACAACTGTAAGACCGCATCTAAGACCATTAATTGCTCTTGTAGTAATTCACTAATCTTGCGCTGTCGAACTTGCGCAATGCTTTGTCGTGCCTTGTAATAATCACCTGCCAAAAATTCCAGGTAGCCTTCTGCCAATTGCCAGAGGGTTGGATTTTTCACCTGCCCATCTTGTCGGCACTTTCTAGCAAAGGCTTGCAATTGAATCAGATAGTCCGCTTTCTTGTCCTTTGGAATCCGCTGCGCCACTCTTTGATCGCGACGACTACCGCTTTTGGCATAGCCCAAAAAAGTACTTTCGAGTTGCCGAATTTCTTTCATCAGCAAGAGTTCCAAAAAATCACTTTTGGGTGAAATGGCATAAATTTTTTCCATTTCTTCGAGTACTCTTCCCGTTGCACTTCCCGCTCGAATGGCATACATTGCTGCCCTTTCTGCTCGGCTTTTACACAGTAAATAACAGGCTTCCCATTCCTCATCCGTTTTGATAAGAAAACTGCGGTAGGCGGATTCCCTTCGATTCGGACAATGCGCGAAGATGGTCGTATATAGATAAGAGGCTTGTACATGATCTCCCAAAGCACGCAACGCACCTGCATAGTGTCCTTGCAGCCAATAGTAGATTAGGCTGTTGAGATCATCTATTTTGGGCAGGAAAAAATCGTATAAGTCGATGGCGTATTGATACGCTTGTTTGTAATGCGCTAAACGAACCACTTGGTAAGCATAGCGCAATCGAATGTAGTGCGAATTGGTTCTGCGGAAGCTGCGTTTGCCCTCGTCAATCAGCATTTGCATGGCGTCTTTGTTTCTTTCGGGTTGCTCCCAGCGATTGGCGTAAGAAATGACGTGTGGTTCGCAACGTTTGGCAAAGACGAGATAATCTATGGTTTCTTTACAATCCAAATCCAGTAAATAATCCACGAAATTGTTGTCTTTCATCGTCGAAGGAAGGGGGGCTTTGGGATCGCGAGCTGCGTTTTGCAAGAGCATCAACTCATTAATGTCTGCCCCGTAGATTACATAGCGAATATCATCCAAAGAAGCGGCTTCGCAGACCCTAGATTGCCACTCCTTGATATTGGATTGCTCCTGTCGATGGGTTTCGCTGGATAAATTGATGTATAA
Source organism: Bacteroidota bacterium (assembly GCA_038746215.1). GTDB lineage: Bacteria > Bacteroidota > Bacteroidia > Chitinophagales > Saprospiraceae > JAAUTG01. Next base: position 2,280 of record JBCDKV010000180.1, read on the forward strand.
ATCCTCGAATTTGAAGTCGAGAAAGAAAGGAGCGGGCTTCACCACCTCTTCCATCAAACTGGGATTGACAAAACTGTAGCCTAGGTGTCGTAATGGAAAAGGGCCACAACCGAAAGATGCCTTGGTCGGAAGCAAAAAGAGCAGTAGAAAGAAAAGACTTGCCGTGATGCCGTAGCGATTTGATGTCATTTTGTGCAAATTGAGTGCTGAACTTAGGGTCATTTGAAAGCGATAAATGTAGACATTTTCTACGAGGATAGAAACGAATTTGCCTACGTTATGAATATCCAAAAACACATCCTACCTTTGCGTTTGAAATTATCCCAATAGTTTGTAAAGCTGAAAGCTTGAAGACTACTAGCCATTATCAAAAACATCATATGAGATTACTACTACAACACATCGCTTTCGCGGTCTTCTTTGCTTGTACCTTTTCCCAAAATGATGCAGAGATGGAGCAAGCAGAACTTAGTATAGCTTCCATTGCAACCGACACCTCCAAAACCGACACCATACCAGCAGATAGCCTTCAACATATCGCTGCCGATACCATTAAGCGCATAAAAATTATCGGCGTTGGCGATATGATGCTGGGTACAAATTATCCTTCCGCTTCTTACTTACCGTCCAATGGTGGAAAAGATTTGCTTCGGGCAGTAGTCGATACTTTAAAAAGTGCGGACGTCACCTTCGGTAATTTGGAAGGAACCATACTAGATGAAGGTGGGACGGTGAAAAGATGTAAAGACCCTAGTGTGTGCTATGCTTTTCGCTCTCCTGAATCCTACGGGCAGCACTTCGTGAATGCAGGTTTTGATGTCGTCAGTTTAGCCAATAATCACAGTGGTGATTTTGGACCAACGGGCAGAACCCGCACCAAAGCAGTCCTACAATCTTTAGGCATCGAATACGCAGGTTTAGCAGGAACGGATGAAAAAGCTGTTTTTGAAAAAGACGGTATCAAATATGGCTTTTGTGCCTTCGCGCCCAATCGAGGTACGTGCGATATTCGCAATATCGCGCGCGCTAAGCAAATTGTGAGCAGTTTGGAAGCCGAAAGTGATATTGTGATCGTCTCTTTTCACGGTGGGGCAGAAGGAGCAAAAAACCAGCATGTACCTAAAAAGACGGAAACCTATTACGGCGAAAACAGAGGCAATGTACACACTTTTGCACACGCCGTCATTGATGCGGGAGCAGATATTGTCTTTGGTCATGGCCCACACGTGACGCGCGCCGCTGAACTCTACAAAGATCGTTTTATCATTTATAGCTTGGGTAATTTTTGCACTTACGGACGCTTCAATTTGAGAGGCGCAGCGGGCATTGCACCTATCATTGCTTTGGAAGTGGATGAGACGGGTAAATTTCTATCGGGCAATGCCATTCCGATTTACCAGCAAAAGACGCACGGGCCTAAATTCGATCCACAGAATCGAGCGGTACTTAAACTCATAGAATTGACGAAATCGGATTTCCCAAATGGTGAACTGCAAATTAGTTCAGATGGGAGTCTTCGGAAAGGATGATGTGTAGAAGTAATTTTGGTATGGAAGCGTTTTGACCTTAAAGAAAGCTGCTCGCCAAAAATATTTGAAAACAAGATGAAAGCCTAGGTTTCCTCTTGTTTTCAAATAAGTGCTTCTTGACGACAACAAAAATATTGTCCCCAAAGCTACAATTACTCGCCTCCCAATTCTTTGATCAAATAAGCCGCACGGTCTGCGTATTTACTACCAGATTCTACTTTTTTATAAGCAGCAATGGCATCGCCCGTCTTAGTCAGTTTGGTATTGATTTCACCCTCTAACATATAGAATTTGCCCTTGTCTTTACCGTCTGGTGCTGCTGCGGTAGCCGCTTGTGCGTGCATCAATGCTTTTTCGTAGTCTTTTTTGCTACTGTAAGCTTTTGCTACGTAATAGCTCACATCTGCATTTTTCAGTGCCACGGGATGCGCTTCCGCTTTTTCGATGATGGCATCGTATTTTTTAGCTCTCGCTAACTTAATGAAAGCTGTACGGTAGATTTTAACCACTTTTGCTTCCTCCTGACCTGCTTCTTCGTATTTTTTGCCAGCCGTAAAGTAAGCTTCTACCGCTTTCTCCTTTTTATCAGATTTGTCCAAAGCTTGTGCTTTTCCCATGTACAGTGCGTAAAAATCGCCCATAGCTAAGCCCTTATCGAAAGTCTCAATAGCAGCATCGTATTCTTTGGCTTTTCGCTGTTTGTTACCCAAAGAATAAGCCGTCCGCATACCATTTTTCTTTGCTAGTTCGGTTACTTGCATAGCCGTAGAATCACCTTCCTCTGCCGTTGCTGCCTTGTCAATGGCTTGCTCGAATAAAGGAAGTGCTCCTGCAAAGTCTTTCGCTTTCATCAACTCTACGCCTTCGTTGTAAAGGTCAGCAGCAGATTTTTCGTCCTGTGCTTGTAGGCTGAAAGTTCCCCCTAAAAAAAGTAGCATTAAAATGTAACTGAATCGCTTCATCATAACTGTTGTGATTGTGTAAATTTTGAAATGTGAAACACCTGAACCATTAAGTAGCTGTACAGCAAAAAATCTCATTCTATACTGCTTGCTTACTTATGATTCAGGTGTTCTGAAAATATTTAAAATAAAGATTATGGAATTGCAAATCTAAAAAACTCAACGAATTTTGGGCTAAGCTTTTGTCTTTGTTTAACAGTAATTAACCAATTTTCGCTGCCTAAGTAGTCAGTCAAGCTAATATTATCGGGTAATTTGGCGACTTTTGAATTTATGCGGTGTTAAAAAGCCTCACCGTAGCTATGGTTATGCCTAGCCACCCATCCCTTCGGGTTCAGGAACTTACATTCCTTCATGCCTTGCCTAAATCCAAAACTCCCTCAAATTTCATCTGACACTATTAACTTGACTGGCTACTGAGGACAATTTGAATGTGCAAAATTTCAAATAAGTTCATGTAGAAAACGCATTTCTCGGTTCAATTGACATTGTACAGACGAAGTAATCTATCAACCCCCCACAAGTCCAAAACCCTCAATTCCAAAGCCTCGCAGAGGCGAACTATCGGTAGAAACGTCCAATTTTTCTTGTCTAAGCTCCGTAGGTGCGAACTGTAGCACTGCTATAGTACGTACCTACGGCACTTAATAACATTTTCAGCATTTTTTCTACCCAGAGTACATCCCTAGCGGGATTTTTGGATGCGTAAAAATTTGTGGGGTGTCAGTAGACGAGGTAATACCTATCATGTCAAGATGTATTAACATTTAATTTAAAATAGTAGCACGTCAACACTGAAAAATAGCGCATCTTCTTTTTGATAGTAATTTTTATGAATCAAAGTTAGAGCTGTACGAAGTCCTGTTTTCTTAGCATTTTACTTGGATGCAGCCTGAGTCAAAACCAGAAAATCGCACAACAAGTATGTGTAATAAGTTCCTTCGGACGGAAACACAAATTCTAACTTATTTTTTGGAGAAAAATAAGTTGAAATTTGTGTTTCCGTCCATAAAAACTCTTTGAGCATACTTGTTGCGCGATCGAAAGAGCTCTCTGGAATTCATTTTAAGTTTGGCTTAAAACTTCGCACACGCCTAAATAAAAATACAAGACATGAGAATCCTATTGGTCAGCACTTTAATGAGTTTGTTTTTACTGGCTTGCCAACACAGAACTGCTAATGAAAGTAGCACTTCGGCAGAGAATTATGCAGTTCGAGAAGCACCTCATTCAGCCGTACCACCGCCACCACCGCCTAGCATAGAGGAAGCCGCAAACGAGGAAATGGAAGAAGCCATTGAATTTGTAGATCAAGCAGTGGAGACTGAAATGCCCTACGACCAAGAAGCAGGAAATTGGGAAGCTATCACTAGAGAAGAATATGCCCCTATCACCGAAAATGCTTTCAAATCTGCTTTGAACGAGCCACTTTCTACCTTTTCCATAGATGTCGATCAAGCTTCGTATAGCAATTGCCGTCGCTACCTCAACCAAGGCGTTTTGCCACCGCCCAACGCGGTTCGGATAGAAGAATTTATCAACTATTTTGATTACGACTATCCGCAGGCGAAAGACGGACATCCTTTCACGGTAAGCACCGAAATCTCTGATTGCCCGTGGGCAAAAGGACATAAATTAGCGCACATCGGTATACAAGGCAAAACCATGGAGACATCTGAGCTACCACCTAGTAATTTGGTTTTTCTATTGGATGTGTCGGGTTCGATGAGCGATTACAATAAACTTCCTTTGCTGAAAAAAGCATTCAAACTATTGGTGCAGCAACTTCGTGCTAAAGATCGGGTGGCGATTGTGGTCTATGCTGGTGCATCGGGTGTAGTGCTGCCGAGTACAAAAGGCAATGACAAAAGACGCATATTCGAAGCTTTGGACCGCTTAAAAGCTGGCGGTGGAACGGCAGGAGCAGCAGGGATACAATTGGCGTATCAACTGGCAGAATCACACCTTATGCCAGGTGGCAACAACCGAGTTATTCTAGCGACGGATGGTGATTTCAATATCGGTATGAGTAGCAACGATCAAATGAAAAGCTTGATTGAAAGCAAACGCGATCAGGGGATTTTTCTCTCCGTTTTGGGTTTTGGCATGGGCAACTATAAGGATAGCAAAATGGAAATACTAGCAGATCATGGCAATGGGAACTATGCCTATATTGATAATCTACAAGAAGCAAGAAAAGTGCTAGTGGAAGGAATGACGGGTACTATTTTTACGATTGCTAAGGATGTCAAACTCCAACTCGAATTTAACCCTAGTAAAGTGAAGTCCTATCGGCTAATTGGATACGAAAATCGGACGCTTGCCAACGAAGATTTCGATGACGATCAAAAAGACGCTGGTGAATTGGGCGCAGGACATACCGTGACCGCCCTCTACGAAATCATTCCTGCTGATGCTGCTAATGCCAGTACCGCTTCGACGGATCATCTGAAATATCAAGATCGACGGATCACTGAGGCGGCTAAAAATGATCCCGATTGGATGACCGTTAAATTGCGCTACAAACATCCCAAAGAAACACAGAGCCAATTGATCGTGAAAACTGCTAGCGACCGTGGCAATACTTGGGCAAACAGTTCCGATAATTTCCGTTTTTCGGCTGCTGTGGCTGGTTTTGGATTGCTTTTGCGCAACAGTGCCTACAAAGGTAATTTGAAGTATGATCAAGTGAGTGCTTGGATAGTAGACAGCATGGGAAAGGATAAATTTGGGTATCGTAAGGAGTTGTTGAATCTGGTGAAAACGGCAGAGCGAGTGGATGATCGCTCGGTGGTGGAAAGCGATTGATTTGCTTTTAGGTGTTATTGCGCTCCAAAGAAAAATCTTCAAAACGGAATGAAAAACTAAGTTTTTCATTCCGTTTCTAAAAGTTGATGTCAAGCGATTCGATAAACCTATCAAAAAGTACTTACCAAAACTTATTTTCCAACATAGAAATCAACGATATGCCCGCCGCAGCGCCTGAGACAAAGAGATTCCAATCTCGATGCTTAACACCGATTACATTCAAAAATAGAAAGGCAACACCAACGATGAAAAAGACAATTAGGAGCTGTCCCAATTCTATACCAATATTGAAACCAAGTAAGGGCGCAGTAATGTCGGAAGCATCCATCAAGAGTGCCTTGAAATAGTTAGAGAAATCCATACCATGAATGAAGCCAAAGAATAAAGCCATTAAGTAGTTCCGCCCCATCTTGGAGGATGTCTCTATCGTAGCGGAACGCAATACATTGTGAAGGGCTGTGATGAATATAGTCAGAGGGATTAGAAACTTAATGATCGTCGAAGAAATAGCGAAAGTATCTAAAGCAGCGAGGGCAAGAGTAATGCTGTGTCCGATAGTAAAAGCCGTCACCAAAATCAAAATCTTTTTCCACTGTTCCATACGGTAGACCGCACAGAGCACCACCAAAAAAAGGATATGGTCATAGCCCGCTAGATTGGAAATGTGCTGAAAACCCAGTTTTATATAAAAATCAAAAGAAGGCATATCAAAAAGCTAAGCGATGAGTAGGTGTTTTCTTATTGAGCATCAGGCTTTTGGATTGATCGTTGACGTGGACGTACACAATATTGTTTTGGTCAAAAAACAAGTCCGTGAAAACGGCATTTTTGATTTCTAGCGTGTTTAATGATACCTGATGGG
>JBCDKV010000181.1:0-8383 GCA_038746215.1 Bacteroidota bacterium
AGCTAGGACGGATATTGTCTTTTTGGTACGTAAAGCAAGAGATGGCACACTTGATTACGAGCAGATCAACTTGGATAGTATTCTAGCAGATCCAAACGACGCAACTAATTTGACTTTACAATCCGAAGATTTGATTAGGGTGAGTACTAAAAGTGCTTATTTAGATCGAGGAACAGTGACCGTGAGTGGTGCGGTTCGCCAAGGAACGACCGAATTTCCTTTCGATTTCAACGATCGTATGACGATTAGCGATGCCGTTATGATTTCGGGTGGATTGACCGCAGGAGCAAATGAATATGGTTATGTCGTTAGAAAAAATCCAGACAATTTAGAAGAGAGTACTAATGTTTCTTTTAACATTGAAGACATTATGAATGCCCCCAACTCCGCTATAGATTTGGAGCTTCGTCCTTTTGATGAAATCGTGATACTATCCAATAGTACTTTTACCGAAACCTACGACATCAATGTAACGGGTGCAGTTAGAGATCCTGGAAGTTTTCCCTTTGCAACGGGTATGAAACTGCGAGATGTGATTTTACGCTCTGGTGGACTAGAGGAATTTGCGGATGCTTCGGCCTACGTCATGCGTCCCGATCCTAGCAATCCTGAAAGGGTGAGCTATAAAATCGTGAATCCAAAAGCAGCAATGGAAGACCCCAACTCTACGAGTAATATTGAAATACTCCCCAGAGATACGATTCAAGTACTAGCGATGCAAACCTTCACAGACGAGTTTTATATACGCGTGCAAGGCGAGGTCAGAAACCCAGGAGAATTCAAATATGATGAAAGCTTAAAGCTAAGCGATGTACTAAGGATGTCAGGCGGACTCAAAAAAGAAGCTGCCGCTAATAAAATAGAGATATTTCGACTACAAATAAATGATAATAATCCCACACAGACGGTAGTCGCCGAGTTTGATTTAGATCGCAATCTACCCATTGGAGGAACGAACGACACACAACTGGCGCCCTTCGATGTAGTTGTGGTCAGAAGGATACCCAATTTCGACCCGATTCAGACGGTCAATATTACGGGTGAAGTGAAATATCCCGGCGTGTATGCCCTCATAGGGGACAACGAACGCATTCAATCTGTGATAAAACGAGCGGGTGGAACGACCTACGAAGCCTTTGTGGAAGGCGCAACCCTTTTCAGAGAAGAAGATGAAATTGGCTACGTAGTCTTCGATTTTGAGCGAGCATTGTCCAGTAAAAACTCCAGAGATAATATTATTTTGAAACCTGGGGATGTTATAGAGATTCCAAAGCAAGAAGATTTGGTATCGCTGCGGGGGGCGACTAATGCACCAGAACTGCTACCTGACAAGTATCTACAAGATGGCACAATAGACGTTGTTTACCACAAAGGAAAACGCGCTATGTTCTACATCAAAAAGTATGCGGGCGGTGCCAGTGAAAACGCCAAAAAAAGTACCATCACGGTGGAACAGCCCAATGGAAAACTAGCAAGAACAGTTGATTTAGGCATATTCAAAATATATCCAAAAGTAGAAAAAGGTGCGTTGATTTCGGTAGGTAGTAAGCCAGCCAGAGAAATCGAAGCCGACCAAGAACCAATTCAGAACGAACCTGTTGATTGGGGAGAGATTGTTTCTAATGCACTCGCACAGGTATCTGCCGTTCTGACGGTAGTGCTGTTGATTGAAAGAACAAACAACTAATCTTTGGATATTCGTTTTGTCGCTCAGGAAGATATAGATCGCCTAAGGTGGGATAGCTGCGTTCACTATGCCACCAATGGCAACGTATTTGCTTATTCTTGGTTTTTGAATAATGTCACCAAAGACTGGGATGCGCTAGTGGAAGGGGAATACGAATCGGTATTCCCACTGACTTGGCAACTAGATGGCTTGAAGCGTCCTATTTTGCGATCGCCTATTCTAGCCAGAGAACTGGGTATCTACTCCGTACACATGCTATCGCCCAAACGGATGAATGCTTTTTTAGCAAATATTCCAGCGGAATATAAAAGTATTCAAATCAACTTAAATGAGCGCAACACCTTCAAAACGGATGATCGCTACCAGTGGGTTGCCCAAAAAAATTACCAGTTGCTGCTGACCGATGTCTACGAAGTCTTACAGCACAAATACGAGCCTTCCTTGCAGAGAACCCTTATCCAACAGCAAGATTCACTGATTCCAATTTCTAACATCAAGCCAGAGCGATTAGCAGACTTTTACCGTCAGCATGGTAAAGACCGTCATCGAATAGAGGAGAAATTTCATGCCATCCAGCGCATTACTTACAATGCATTGCACCGAGGCACAGGCTTTGCTACTGGTATCACTGATCTAGAGGGCAATTTACTCGCTGCTAATTTCTTCATCTACAGTCACGGAAAAGTGCTGAGCCTACTACCAACCGAATCTCCGACGGGTAAGCGCGAATATGCACTCGCCACCTTATTTGATCGCTTTCTACAAACCCACGCTGGACGTCCACTCATCTTAGATTTCAATACGGACGAAACTTACGCTAAAGATTTAGGCGCAAAACAAAATGTATACTATGAATTGGGGAAAGAAGAGCGAAGGTGGCGTTTTTTGAATAAATGGATTTGAATTATCGCCTTCCTCTTAAAATTTTGTAAAAATTAATTATGGTGCGGAATTTTTAGCTGAACGACTCCGTTACGCTATTAAACCACGCAATAATGAAAACAATGAAACTGCTCTTTTGCGTCCTACTCATGGGCGTCTATCTATCGCTTTCCGCTCAAGTAGAAATTAGCTTAGACCAACAGAGAATAAGTATGTACATCCCACAGTACGATATTATTGAAGTCGTAGATGCTCGGAATAATGGAGAACTTATAGGGAGCGTGCACAAGGCTTTGAGAGGTAAAACAGAGCTAGCCTACTTTGAGCAACCCTTTGAAGAAGCAATTTTGGGTATGTTTGAAAACTCTAATGACGATTCTTCGCTGCGGCCACTCATATTACAGTTCAATGCGTTTAAAATCTATGACTTCGATTATTATCGAAATCGCTATACTTATGTAGAGCTAAATATTGATTTTATCACAGAAATAGACGGGCAGTATTATTCTTTGTTTGAGTCTGCCGTTGTTCAAAATCAGCAGAGCTTAAATATAGGTATTGGTGGGAATGGTGAGATTGGTATTTCTGCGAGCTCACATCCACTCAATATTAGAGCAGCGATTAAGAAAAGTCTGGCTGCCTTCATCATGAGGCTAGAAAACAATGAACTAGATAGAAATCCGATAGAAATTGGCGTTCCAAAAGAAATATTCTATCCCATCGAGCTAGCAGCAGCTAGTCCAAGAGGATTATTTGTGAGCTTCGATGATTTTAGAGATAATATAGTGACCGAAGTAGCACTTGAGTCAAGCCTCTTAGAGAGTGACTTAGGAATAGCTTACGATCAAGCAAAGCTGAAAATAATTGGCAGAGGCATGCCTTCAAAGAAGGATATATGGGGTTTTTCAGATGGAGAAAATTGTTTTATGCGCATAGGAACTAAGTTCCATCGTATTTCTCGAAAGCAAGATACGTTACTGGTCAAATTTCTTCCACCAAAAGAAAAGTCATCACTTGATAACCTCCTTTCTCTTACATCAGGCATAACAGCCGTCTTGATTGCTGATGTTGAAAGAGCTGGAATGGATTCAAAATATGGCAAGAGTACTCAAATTAAAGGAGCGCAGGACGGGTGGCAAATTGATATGCTTACAGGAAATGTAATGCCCAATAATCCAGATGTGCGAGCTAAGGTCGTTTTTTACAATTCTAAATTCAATAGCAAATCAACAGAAGTGACAGTAAAAATAGGTGGAGCAAAAATTTGTACACTTCCAACTAATACTGCTTTCATCTATCAATCCGAACAAGATGTAAAAGAAGCACAGATTTGCTTCATCATCAATGGCGAGAGTCGATGCGAAAGTATACTCCCTGACTTCAGCAGCACGCAAGTTTACAAAATAAAATACCACAAGCGCAAGGGAGTACAGATGGAGATGATCGTCAGTAGTGCAAGGGCAGACGTCATCAAAGCTATTAAATCCGAAGACATGGAAGTGGTTTTGAGGTATAAGGAATAAAAATCTAGCGAAAAGTATTCACAATCTGTGCCAAATGATGATTGCCATGCCACGCATAATTACCAATATTAAACGCTAAGCTGGTGCTTTCATTCGACGCTGGATGAAAAAAAGTCTTACCGAGTGCTTGCTCCGAACAAGACCGCAGAAGTAAAGTCCATTTTTGATGCAATGCGCGCAATAAATCCAAGGACGGCTGTATATCCGCCGTCTTGGAAGTTTCCAATGCTGCCCAACGATCTTCATAGTACGGACGAATCGTAGGATTTTCTTCCGTCAGTGCCAAGTTGAAACGAATATACGCATTCATATGACTATCTGGCAGATGATGCACTACCTGACGAATAGTCCAACCCGCAGGACGATAAGGCGTATTGAGTTGTGCTGCCGTTAGCTGTGATATGGTCGCTGCCAAACGGTCGGGCAAAGCCTTAATCTCATTGATCCAAGTTTCAATGTGCGTCGCCGTGATTGTAGTGGGTGCTTTGTATTTTCCGATTGGGTATCTTAATTGCTCTATATTCATAATGTACTTTATGTCTTTCTACTTATACTGTAAACGGGATAAATCTGTGCAAGCAGTCGAATTGTAAAATTGTTCAATTGTCGAATTGATGGCAACGTGCTATATAATTAGCAGGCACTGCTAATTATAGTATGGGAACAATCAATTCAACATTTTTTCAATTCAGCAATTCTACAAAGTGATCGAAATTAAGATGCACTTTTTATCCCGAATGGAGTATAAATCGCTAATAATTTGGTGTAGACCACCAACTGTGCTACCTTGCCTCATCGCTCAAAACTTGTTGCGCGATCTCAAGAGCTTCACTAAAACTTATTTCAAGCATTGCTCAAAAATTCATACACTACTAACTGATAATTCGAGGTGTACGAAGTCTCATTTTCTTTAAGATTCTACTTAAAAAGCAGTCTGAGTCAATGTAGGAAAATTGTGCTACAGCTATGCTCAGTAAGTCCCTTCGGATGGAAACACAAATTTTCTTGAAAAATTTGTGTTTCCATCCATAAAACCTTTTCAAGCATACTTGTTGCGCGATCTCAAGAGCTTCATTAAGATTTATTTCTATGCAGTCAGGTCTGTAATATGCTGGTTATAAGGCTAAGAAAAATCCCCAACAAGCTCTAATAGTTATCTTCCTTTCATGCGCATTGCTATCAATACTCGTTTTTTACTCAAAGATAAGCTCGAAGGCGTTGGTTGGTTCACCTATGAAATTGCAAAACGCTTGGTAAAAAACCACCCACAGGATACGTTTTTTTTTCTATTTGATCGCCCATATGAGGCAGATTTTGTTTTTGCGGCGAATGTTCATCCATTAGTGCTATCACCTCCTGCTCGTCATCCCGTTCTATTTTACATTTGGTTTGAATATGCGGTGACTCGTGCTTTGAAGCGGCATAAGATAGATTTATTTTTATCGCCAGATAATTTTTGCAGCCTTCGCACAAAAGTGCCAACGGTGCTAGTAGTACATGATTTAGCTTATGCCCATTTTCCCGATCAACTTCGCAAACGAGACCTCTGGTACTATCGCTATTTTATGCCCAAATTCATACAACGAGCAACCAAGATTGTAACCGTATCGAACTACACCAAATCAGATATTTTAGAACGACACCCTATCGCTACCTCAAAAATTAGTGTAGCTTGCAACGGCTGTCGCCCTAGTTTTAAACCAGTATCGCTTGCAGTTCGGGAAAGTATCCGAGCAGAATATTCGGAGGGCAAAGAGTACTTTTTTTATGTGGGGGCAGTACATCCGCGTAAAAATGTACATCGCTTGATTGCGGCTTTCGATCAGTTCAAACAACAAACAAAAAGTGATACTCAACTCTTGATTGCTGGAAGATTCAGTTGGCAAACGGGCGCAGTAAAGACTGCTTACGATTTGGCTAAATATCAAGCTGCTATTCACTTTTTGGGCTATGTATCAGACGATTTGCTGCCACAATTGATGGGTAGTGCTTTGGCGATCACCTACATTTCGACCTTCGAAGGTTTCGGTGTACCTTTATTGGAAGCGATGCACTGCGAGGTACCTATTATCACCGCCAATGTTTCTTCCATGCCTGAAGTAGCTGGCGAAGCTGCGCTTTTAGTCGATCCTTTTCAGGTCGACGCGATTGCAGCAGCTATGTGTACTTTACAAGCAGACAAACAGATTCGTGAAAACTTGGTAGCAAGGGCTAAGTCGCAAAGAAAACTGTTTAGTTGGGAATCAGCGGCTCAGGTTGTTTATGAGGCTTGCGAGAAAGTGTGTGTTTAGCAGCTGCTTTACTCGTATCTTTAATACCTTTACCAGCATCGCTCAATCATCCTATTACCTATGTTTTTCATTCTTTCCAAAATCCTATCTTTTTTAATCAAACCGATGGTTTGGATACTGCTCACATTAGTATATGCCCTGTGGGTGAAGCAACCAAAGCGGAAACAAAAAAGCTTGTGGACAGCACTCGGCTTTTTCTTTTTCTTTTCCAATAGTTTTGTAGCCAATCAAGCCCTACAATGGTGGGAGCAAGAAGGATTGATGATGAATCAAATTCCGCAGGGTGCATACGATGTTGCGATACTGCTGGGAGGCTACGGTAATCCGTATGGACTCCCCCAAGATGGACGTTTCGTTTTCGGTGGTTCTGCTAATCGTTTGACACAAACACTGGAACTCTACAAAACGGGTAAAGTGAAGCGAATACTACTGACGGGCGGAAAGTCGGACTTGCTGCAAAAAAATGCTTCCGAAGCGATCACCGCTCGCGAATTTTTACTACGACTAGGTGTGCCAGATCAGGCGATCCTAGTAGAACCTGATGCTAGAAATACGAGAGAAAATGCGCTTTTTAGCAAAGCACTATTAGACCGTATTGCCCACGACGACTGCCTGCTGATAACTTCTGCTTTTCACATGCCACGGGCATCTGCTTGTTTCGATGCCGTCGGACTGGAATGTACGCCCTATGCCGTTGATTACATGGCAGGAAAAACCATTTATAACTTCAATCACTTCCTTTTTCCAAGTCCCAGTGCGTTTAAAACTTGGAATATTTTATTCAAAGAGTGGGTGGGGCTATTGGCTTATAAATTTGCAAATTATGTCTGAACACAAAAATGATTGGCAAACCATAAACATTCAAGAAGTCTACAACAATCCTTGGATACAAGTCACCCACCGCGATGTCATCAATCCTTCGGGTGGCAAAGGGATTTACGGACAAGTACATTTCAAAAACATTGCCATTGGGATCGTTCCGCTCGACGAAAACTATCACACTTGGCTAGTAGGGCAGTATCGTTACACCCTTAATGCGTACAGTTGGGAAATTCCCGAAGGTGGCTGCCCGATAGGTACAGCACCTTTGGATACTGCAAAGCGCGAATTACTAGAGGAAACGGGCATCCAAGCCAAAAAATGGACGCAACTGCTCAAAATGCACACCTCCAATTCGGTGACGGACGAGTATGGGTTTGCTTACGTGGCGCAAGACCTAAGCTTTGGGGAAGCCGAACCCGAAGAAACAGAAGCATTAGCCATCAAAAAACTGCCTTTGCAAGCCGCCTTCGATATGGTAATGCGCAACGAAATAACTGATTCGCTCTCCATTGCCGCGTTGATGAAAACTATGTGGTGGTGGAAGGAAGGGAAGTTATAAGAATGCGCGATCTACATAAAATGCGTTTAACCCGTGTCTGAAATAGATCTTCTCATACGTTGACAAGTTTGTTTACCCACTTGGCATTCTTTGTTGAAAACAGCTTGAGTCAATACAAGGAATTCGCGCAACAAGTATGCTCAGTAATTCTCTTCGGACGGAAACACAAATTTCAACTTATTTTTCTCCAAAAAAATAAGTTGAAATTTGTGTTTCCGTCCATAAAAACCCTTTAAGCATACTTGTTGCGCGATCTCAAGAGCTTTACTAAAATTTTTATCAGGCATTACCAAAAACTTCGTACACCCCTAAGAGCATGTTTGGAGCACTATCTTCCTGTAAAACAATATTTTACGAACCTGACTTTGAAAATAATCGCTCGTTTATCTCGATAAAGTCGCTATTATTTTATTCGCCAGAACCGCAAACTATTGATTTACAGTTCAACCCTGCTCCAAACAAGCTCTAAGTAAAAATTAGCAATTTGAGACTTAAAATGCCAACTACCTTTTGCGATTCAGATACACATGTACATACGCCTAGTTTAAAATCCATCATCATGAAATCCTATCAACTTCTCTTCCTATTACTAATTGCAAGCTCCTTATACACTTGCCAG
>JBCDKV010000182.1:0-8300 GCA_038746215.1 Bacteroidota bacterium
AACCATTAAGCCCAATGCCAATCCAAATACGAGGATGAAAGATTGGAATTTATTCTTCCAAAGGTTACGGAAAGCTATTTTGATGTGAGTTCGTAGCATGGTGATTGTTTTGTAAATGATCGATTTTGCTATCACTAGCCAATATTCATGCCAAACCTATAACTACCTATTTATTAATCACTTGAAAAGGAATTCAAGCATAAAATTGTATAATATCGAACAAGAAAATGTGTAAAAGTGAACAAGACGCACTAGCGAGCTGATAGGCTATTTAGCGTTACTTAGCGGCAAAGAATTAGTGATAAATATGTGAGGTCTGTACACTACTGAACAAATACAAATTGAAACACTAAGGATGCTTAGAAACACTCAGAAAAGCAGCTAATGTAGCTATGTAATCAGCTTCTCTTTTGTTCTGTAATTTAAAATGTCCAGTAGTATATGAGGTCTACGAAGTCTCATCTTTATTAACAGCAAACAGCCTGAGTCAATGCAAGAAAATTGCGCAATGGGTGTGCGTAGTAAGTCTCTTCGAGCGGCAACACAGAATTCCGTACACGCCTAAAACAGAACGAGAAATGAATTTTCCATTTTGTTTTCAAAAGAATAATGTCAGGCGAATAGAATTCTATGATAAACTTATTCACTTTTTTAACCCAAGCACAAAACTATTATGCACTTTGGTATGTTTAATCTACAACTATTAACATTCGTTCGGAAAAATGGGCTTTGCTAAGTACGGGGATATTAGAAAACAGTCCAGACCAGCGAATATTTTTTATGTTTTTGATAATCAACACTTTAGACGAATAAAATCAAGTTACTGAAAGCCTATTTCAGTTCTACTAATCGCAAGAAAAATCACTTAACATCACCTTAACACTTGACTGGCATTGTTTTTTTTTACAATTTGCAGTCAATATACCGTAAACATTACATACTCATCCTTGAACATTGATTCATCCCTATCTATACACTTGACAAGAACTCCTGCTGAAATCAATACAAACAATCTACGATTATCAAAATAGCATTTATTGGGTAAAATTTACACTTGTCAGCTTATGAATCAACCTCCTTCTTTAACTGCCGTGGGAAAAAATTTAATGCTAACGCTCCCATCGCAGCAACAACAAGTTTGTCATCTGGAAAAATTTGTGACGCAAATCTTTTCAAGATTTGATATAAGCCGAGAAACTTATGGAAATGTACTGATCAGCCTGACGGAAGCAGTCAACAACGCCATCATCCACGGCAATAGAAAGGATAAAAGCAAAAAGGTAGAAATTTCTTTTGAAAAAAAGAGGCAGGGTCTCGCATTCAAAGTGTCAGACGAAGGATGCGGTTTTGATTTTGACAACCTACCTGACCCCACTGCTCCTGAAAATATCTGCGAATGTGGTGGTAGAGGCGTATTCTTGATGCGCCAGCTATCCGATAACATTCGATATAGCAACGAAGGCAGAACTGTGGAAATGAGATTTAAAATATAATTCGCCTTTCATATGTTCAATGTTCCAGAATCACATTTTCTCGAAGAAGAAAATGTGATTTCTTTTTTTTCAGAAGGTATTCCATTTGAGCTAAAACAGCCTGATGAGGTTGCCACTTGGATCGCGGCGGTAGTAAAAAAAGAAGGTGGATCTGTACAGAGCTTGAGCTACATCTTTTGCAGCGATCCATATTTGCACCAACTCAATCTAAAATACCTTAATCACGACACCCTCACCGACATCATTACTTTTCCTTACAGCGAATTTCCTACCATAGAAGGCGATCTGTTCATCAGCATTGATCGGGTGAGCGCGAATGCACAAAAACTGCATCTACCATTTAAGCAAGAACTTTTTCGCGTCATCATCCACGGCGTGCTGCATCTCTGTGGTTACGGGGATAAAAGTGCCGCCGATGTCAAGCTCATGCGGCAAAAGGAAGAAGAAATGCTGGCTTTGACCAGAGGATTTGGCTTATCAGATCAGGAATGATAGGTATAACTCCACAATAAGTGAAAGGTCATTAATAAATTGAGCCAGAAAAAGCAGTTATTTTGAGTAGTTAAGAAATGTAAAAAATCAGTGAATAGCAGGGCTACGGACTTACTTTTTTACATTTTTTAGCTGCCAAAAGAACAATTTTA
Source organism: Bacteroidota bacterium (assembly GCA_038746215.1). Taxonomy (GTDB): domain Bacteria; phylum Bacteroidota; class Bacteroidia; order Chitinophagales; family Saprospiraceae; genus JAAUTG01. The sequence continues at coordinate 2,138 of JBCDKV010000182.1, forward strand.
ATGGTTTAAGTCATTATTGAACTTTCACTAACTTTCAATTATTTCGCCTTACTCGTCCAAGGACTATCTTTCACTCGAAACCTCCAAGCCACCTCCACCCACTCTTCTGCGTAGGCAATCCCTACCCTCGGACTTGCTATAATTTCGTCTGCTTCGTAACTACATCCATCATCAGCCAGATAAATCGGACTATTTTCTTCCGTCAAACTGCTGCCATGATAATCCGTGCTAATTCCCATAGCCTGACTCAATGCACCTGGACCAGCGGTGAGTCGGCGTTCCAATTTTTGCATTTTTCGTCTGGCGAGCATATGGTCTATTCCTTCCATAGGTGCTAATGCCCGAATCAGTACCGCTTGTGCCATACCTTCGGGTGCAGTCACAACATTGAATAGGTGGTGAATACCGTAGCAAAGCGTGATATAAGCTGTGCCGCCTTGCATGAACATAACTTTCGTACGCTTCGTCTTTTTGTTGCCATAAGCATGACAAGCCTTGTCATCGGGTGCGCGATAAGCTTCCGTTTCTACGATGCGGCCGATGGTTTGTCGATGATCGAAATTGGTGATGAGTAGTTTGCCAAGTAGCGATTTTGCATGCTGAACGATGTCCGTAGATAGGTAAAAATCTGTGGTTAGTTTTTGCATTTACTACTCAGTGATGTGAATAACGACTGTATATATCTCATTTTTCTTGACATTTGACTCAGATGTAGTTCAGGTCAATATCCGCAAATTGAGCAACAAGTATGCTCGGTAATTCTCTTCGGACGGAAACACAAATTTCAACTTATTTTTCTCCAAAAAATAAGTTGAAATTTGTGTTTCCGTCCATAAAAAGCCTTTGGGCATACTTGTTGCGCGATCTCAAAAACTTTACTAAGTTTCAGAAGTTTAGCAAAGCTATTACTGCCACAAAATGGAGTATTTTACCCGTTATTCGCATTAGTGATGAACAAACAATTTGGCGTAAATATTTAACGCAAAGCATTATAGTAAGCGATGCTTTCTTGAATCAAACTGGGACTCACCACTTGATTGACTTTAACCGCACCGATTTCAGGTAAAAGTGAGCAATTGATTTTACTATTTTCATTCTTTTTATCCTTTCGCATGATGTTGATGAGATAAGGCATAGCTTTGGTAGGCAGTTTTACGAAATCGTAGGTTTGCAGCAGAAAACGCTGAATTTCTTCTAGCGCAGCGGCGGGTAGTCCAACCATTTTGTGCGATAGATAAGTCTCACAAATCATGCCAATAGCAATGGCTTCTCCGTGTAAAAGTGGCTTCGGCGTTTTTAAGAAATAGCTTTCAATGGCATGACCAATGGTGTGTCCAAAGTTTAAGGCTTTTCTGAGTCCCTGCTCAAAAGGATCGACTTCTACGATACACTTTTTGACCATCAAAGAGTCGTAGAGATAGACTGACCAATTGTTCGCGGCGATCGCTTGAATCGTTTTAATTTTGTTCCATTGTAGACGGTCCGCGATAAGGCTGTGTTTAATGATTTCCGCAAATCCACTTCTAATTTCTCTTTCTAGCAGGGTGTTGAAAAATTCAGGGAAAAGGAAAACGGCTTTGGGATTTTGGAACAGCCCGATACTATTTTTGACCTCACTGAAGTCAATGCCCAACTTTCCACCAATCGAAGCATCTACTTGCGAAAGTAGCGTGGTTGGGAATTGCACAAAGTCAATACCACGCTTATAAGTAGCCGCACAAAATCCGCCCATATCGCCTAGTACACCTCCACCTAAATTGACCAAGAGCGCTTTACGGTCAATATCCATTTGCATCAGACTAGACCAGATTTGCTGGCAAGTCACTATATTTTTGTGTTGCTCGCCTGCTTTCACTCGAACCACTTGCAGCGGCACAGATTTGGTGTAGGCCTTGAGGATCGGAAGGCAATGTTGTGCAGTGTTTTGATCGACTAGGATGATTACTTTTGAGTAAGAACTATCTTTTAAAAACTGATTCCACGCATCCCAAATGAAGCCCAAAAAGATAGAATAGTCTTGAAGATCAATGCGTTGCATCTTGATAAATTTTTCGGGCGCATCTCATGTTGTCACATCGGACTACTTCACGGGGTGGCTTTTTTGCTATTCTTGGAATTACTTTAATGCTGTAGAGAGTCACCCCGTGAATAAAAACGATACTTTGAGATGCACCCAATTTTTCCTTGTCAATAATCTATCGCCAAATCACTCCTTTAATTCTGAAAAAGCGTAATACGTGATTCACAGAGCGGATAATACTGTTTTTGAGCTTAATCTTCTTGCGTTCTCCCTTACTGCGTTCTTTCCCAAACTGTATGGAACGATAGCCACTCGTTTTGCTGCGTGGCTTTTCTTTTGGCTTTTTCTCCAATACAATCATGCCACTGTAATAGTGAATAGAGTTAGTGGAACGCGTGAAATCGTCCACTTGCAAGGAATTTTGCTCCGAGTGCCAAGCGTTGAGGTAGTCGATGAAATTTTTGGTGTATTCGATATAAGTGCCGTTGCGCTTGTGTCCACCCCCAAATCGCAACTCATAAGAAGTATGCAAATCTTCGCACAAATAAACGCCATCTTCTTTGATGTGGTCGTACAATTCTTCGAAAGAAACGATTTGCTGAATCATAGTATGCCCACCGTCGTCAATCAAAATATCCAGCTTAGGCACTTGCTGCTTTAATTGGCGCAAAAAGTTGCGATCTGATTGCGAACCGATAATCACTTCCACATTTTCCTCCTCAAATTGCTTACAATTGGGATTTAAGTCGATACCGTATATTTTCGCTTTATCACCAAAATAATTTTTCCACATCCTCAGACTACCACCCTGTGCCACTCCGATTTCCATAATGGTCACTTCCTTACCTCGGTATTGCTTAAAATGACGATCATAAACCTCAAAGTAGTGCATCCACTTATTGAGCATCCGGTCGTCTTTGTTGTCGTGAAAATAGCGTTCTAAGTCATTCATTTGTTTTCAAACGTTTATTTGACTTGATCGGATTTGATAATCAACCTTTTAGCAGCCGAACAAGCTTATTTGACAAACTGATCTTTTGATAGCATTTCAAAATCGAGGGCGAAGATAGAAAAATGACTTTGCGCAGAGGAAATGCGTGTCATAAAATTTGAGGAAATTCAGTTTTGTGATCTTCCGTGGTATTTAACAAGCCATAAATAATCGTGTCGTTAAATTTTTCGTTCTGAAAAATATCTTGACGTAATATGGCTTCCTGCTGAAAACCCAATCTTTCTGGAATGGCTCGGCTCGGAAGATTTTCTGACAAAGCGCGGATTTCTATTCGATGCAGTTGCAGTTCCTCAAAAGCATGTTGGATAATAGTTCGACAAGCCTTTGTCATGATACCTTTTCCTTGCAAATCAGCCTTTAGCCAATACCCAATTTCTCCTTTTCGATGTGCTTTATTGATTCGAACGAACCCTATCGAACCCGCAAACTGTTGCCGATAGAAGATGAAAGTAGGTAGCCGTTGACCACCTTCCAAATATTTCAAAGACTCTCCAATGAAGTTGTAGGTATGCTTCACTTCTGTACTATGCGCTACCCAAGACAGCCACTTGCCAAGGTATTCCCGATTGGCTTCCACCGCATCGAAGACCGTTTTCGCAAACTCATAGCGTGGAAAATGAAGTGCTGTATCGGAATCAATGCTTTTGAATAAACTTTCTTGAAGTATTGAGGCTTTGATGTGATTGCTATTTGCTGACATGATGAATGTATTTTAGGATTAACCAACGCTAATGGTGTGTTGATTTGTTCCTTAGGAATGGTAGATAAATAAATTTACAAATTTTGAGTCAGCTATTTTTTTCTTAATCAAGGCATAAAAACCGCACATAGCCTACGTTCTGTAAGGCTTTTTATAACGCAGAGTAAGGATGAATGAGCGATCCCAAAGGGTGAATATTAAGAATATTCAAGCGAATGAACCGCAAGCGGTCGGGATGCAGCAAGTCAAGATTGTAAATCTATTTGTGTACCATTCCTTGTTTCCAAAAAGAAGTCTAAATAATGTAGTGCAGTAAAAATGATTTACGGATTTCTAAGATCTCACTTTTCCTATTATTGCACCATATACAATTCAAATCAATATCAGAAAATATTGGTTATCAGAACGATAAAATCCAAACAAGCTCTTACCTTTGTGCTCTAAATAGGAAAATTTATTTATGAGCATAGTGAAAGAAATCCAAAAGCGTCGAACTTTTGGCATTGTGAGCCATCCAGATGCTGGAAAAACGACTTTGACGGAAAAGCTATTACTTTTTGGTGGCGCGATACAGGTAGCAGGTGCGGTAAAATCCAATAAAATCAAAAAAACGGCGACTTCTGACTTCATGGAAATTGAAAAGCAGCGTGGGATTTCAGTGGCTACTTCCGTGATGGGATTTGAGTATAGAGGCATGAAAATCAATATCTTAGATACACCAGGTCACAAAGATTTTGCAGAAGACACTTACCGAACTTTGACGGCGGTGGACAGCGTCATTGTTGTGATTGACGTAGCGAAAGGTGTGGAAGAGCAAACCGAAAAATTGGTAAAGGTGTGTCGCATGAGGAATACGCCAATCATTGTCTTTATCAACAAACTGGATCGAGAAGGAAAGGATGCCTTTGACTTATTGGATGAAGTAGAGCAAAAACTAGGACTCAACGTCCGTCCGTTGAGCTGGCCTATCGGTATGGGCTATCGTTTTCAGGGCGTATACGATCTGTACCGCAAAAGTTTGGTGTTGTTTAAAGCACACGGCAAACAAGTGGAGGAAGGCGTGGTAGAATTTGATGATTTGGACGATCCAGAACTGGAAAAATACATTGGGGAAGCCGCCGCCAACGAACTCAGGGAAGAGGCTACGATGGCGGACGAAGTTTATCCTGAATTTACGAGAGCAGCTTATCTAAGCGGAGCACTTTCGCCCGTATTTTTTGGTAGTGCGATTAATAATTTTGGGGTAAAAGAGATGCTGGACTGCTTTGTAGAAATTGCACCAACACCATTGCCACGCATCACCGAAGAACGCCAAGTCGATCCCGAAGAAGATCAATTTGCAGGTTTTGTGTTCAAAATCCACGCCAATATGGATCCAAAGCACCGCGACCGCATTGCTTTCCTACGCGTTTGTTCTGGTAAATTTGAGCGCAACACCAATTATTTACACGTTCGCCAAAACCGAAAGATGAAATTCTCTAATCCAACGACTTTCATGGCATCCAAAAAGGAAGTGGTGGATGATGCTTTCCCAGGCGATGTAGTAGGGCTATACGATAGCGGCAATTTTAAAATTGGTGATACCTTGACAGGCGGCGAAGTCTTACATTTTAAAGGCATTCCCAGTTTTTCGCCCGAACAGTTTCGCTATGTCAATAATGCCGATCCTATGAAGCAAAAGCAACTGAATAAAGGCTTAATTCAGTTGATGGATGAAGGTGTGGCGCAGTTGTTTATTAAAGAAAATACTCAGCGAAAGATCATCGGTACGGTCGGTGCGCTACAATTTGATGTCATTCAATATCGGCTGAAACACGAATACGGTGCTTCTGTAACTTACGAACCAATTAGCTTACACAAAGCTTGCTGGGTCACCTGTGAAGACGACGACGCGTTCAAAGCATTTTTGAATCGCCGCAAAAATGATATGGCGAAGGATAAGTATGGCAATTGGGTTTTCTTAGCACAAAGTGCTTGGACGCTTAAAATGGCGCAGGATAATCATCCAGAAGTAGTCTTTCATTTCACAAGTGAGTTTTAAATTAAGGTGTATGAAGTATAAAATCTACTGCTCATGAACCTGTGTATACATCAACAACCCACCGATATTCAGCTACCCAAAACAGTCTACCAAAAAGCACAGCAGTTTGCGGAACAGGTCATCGCAACGGTCAATTATAGTGACAGCAATCAAAATAATCGAGCTAAGATTCAGCAAGATCATTATGTGAGTAAATTGGGAGAAGAAGCCGTACGGCAGCTCTACGAACGGGCAGGTTGGCAGGTCAAGGGACCAGACTATACCATCTACGAAGGTCAAAAAAAATCTTGGGAAGAAGATTTGTTCGTCGATGACATTGGATTAGCCGTGAAGACCCAAAAACGTTCTTCCGCTAATCGCTATGGACTGTCTTGGACGTTTCAGTGTTCT